>NZ_JBHWMB010000043.1:0-73570 GCF_042730015.1 Streptomyces sp. NPDC059957
AACCGGAAAAACCTTCCCGGCCAAAACACGAGTGCTTGCTGTCACACTCCTGTTGGCAGGGCGTAGGGAGGAAGGGGGGGGTGTGCCGACACCCCCTAGAGCGGCAGCGAGCGGAACTCGTCCAGG
Source organism: Streptomyces sp. NPDC059957 (assembly GCF_042730015.1). Classification (NCBI taxonomy): domain Bacteria; kingdom Bacillati; phylum Actinomycetota; class Actinomycetes; order Kitasatosporales; family Streptomycetaceae; genus Streptomyces; species Streptomyces sp. NPDC059957. The sequence continues at coordinate 127 of NZ_JBHWMB010000043.1, forward strand.
ACGGCGAAGCCGGTGCGGTCGTAGAGGCTCATCGCCACCTCGTTGCCGCCGAAGACGTTGAACATCAGCGCCCCGTCGCCGCCCTGCCGGGCGGCCCACGCGCCGACGGACATCGCGGCGCGGCCGTGGCCCTTGCCGCGGTGCTGCTCGTACACCTCCAGCGAGAAGCCGAAGGTGACGCCCGGCAGGAAGCCGTGGTTCACCCAGCCCGTGCCGATCACCTGCCCGTCCGCCTCCATCGCGTAGAAGGCGTGCCCGGGGGTGCGGTGACCCTGCGGGAGGTACCGGGCGAAGTCCTCGTCGGACTTGACCTGGGCCTGCTCCGGGGTCAGGGCTCCGGCCCGGACGATGTCCGCGACGTACGCGGCGACCTCGCCGGCGTACCAGCCGGGGTACTCGTCCGCGGTGAGCGGGCGGACGGTGAGGCCCGGCGGCAGTGCGGGGCGCTCGGCCACGGCGCGCAGCCGGTTCTGCCCGCGCACGCGATAGCCGGCGAACAGTCCGGCTGTGGCTGTGCCTGTGACTGCGGGTCCCGGTTCGGCTCCTGCTCCGCCGGTCAGCCGGACCTCCACCCGCCCTGCGCCCCGCTCGGCGCACCACCGCTCGGCCCACGTGCGGGCCGCGGTCGCCGAGTCCGGTCCCGACGCCGTCAGGTCGTGGATCCGGCCCACGGCCGCCCCGTTGTCCTCGGACACCCCGACCGCCGCGATCCACCCGGCGTCGTCGCCCGTGGCCACCGTCCAGTCGTCGACGCCCTTCAGCGCCCGTTCCAGCAGGGCCCGGGCCAGGGCCTGCGAGCACCCCGCTGCCCGGTACCCGGCGAGCACCCGCTCCTCGAAGCCGCCCCGCCACTCGGACCGGTCGGCCACGATCCCTATGCCGCTCGTCCCGCTGTTCCCGCTCGTGCCGCTGTTCCCGCTCGTGCCGTCCATCCGGCCACCCTAGGCAGGGCCGCCGAGGGGGCTCCAGGGGATTTAGATCGCTTCCTTGCGCGTCAGGAAGTTGAAGGAGATCCATCCCGGCAGCACCGGCAGCCAGAACGTCACCACGCGGAACAGCAGCACCGCCGAGAACGCCACCTGGCCGTCCAGCCCCGCCGCGACCAGGCCCAGCGTCAGCGCGCCCTCCACCGCTCCGATGCCGCCCGGTGTGGGAGCGGCCGAGCCCAGGGCGTTGCCGGCCAGGAAGACCACCGCGATGCTCGCGTAGCTGATGGCCTCGCCGCCGCCGAAGGCGCGGATCGAGGCGTCCAGGCACATCACGAAGCAGCCCGTCAGCAGCAGCATCCCGCCGATGCCGGTCAGCAGTTTCTGCGGCCGCTGGAGCACGTCCAGCATGCGCGGGACCACTCCCGCGAACAGGGCCCGCACCCGGGTCGCCACGAACTTCCGCAGGAAGGGCACGGCCGTGACCACGAGCACCAGCACGGCCACCGTCAGCAGACCGGCGATGACGGTCCTCGACGGGGTCATCTCGGGGGTCTTCTCGGTCCCCGTCAGATAGCCGAAGGACAGCAGCAGCAGGATGTGGCTCGCCAGCCCGAAGAGCTGCGAGGCGCCCACGCTGGCCACCGCCAGCCCCGGCCGGATGCCGGCCCGCTGCAGGAAGCGGGTGTTCAGCGCGACACCGCCGACCGCCGCCGGAGCCACCAGCTTCACGAAGGATCCGGCGACCTGGGCCAGCACGGTCCGCAGGAACGGCACCCGCTCGGGCACGAAGCCCAGCAGGCTCATCGCCGCCGCGAAATAGGTGAGCGCCGAGAAGGCGAGCGCCACCCCGACCCAGCCCCACTGCGCGTCGCCGATGGTGGTCGCGAAGTCGACGTGCGCGATCTGCGTGACCAGGAAGTACGCGCCGAACGCGCCCGCGATGAACGACACCAGCGTGCGCGGCCGGATCCGCTCCAGCCGGGCCGGCTCCACCGGCGCCTGCGGGCGGATCAGGAGCACCTGCTGGCGGATCTGGCTCAGCAGGTCCTCCTCGCGGGCCCCGTCGAGCGCGTCGTCCAGGGCCTTCTTCTCGGCCTTCTTCTCGACGGCCGAGCGGGTGGCGGGCGAAGCGGAGCCCGCCTCGCGCAGGGCTTTCGCCGCCCGCGAGGATTCCAGTACGGCCTCCCGCTCGCGGTCCGCACGCTCCCGCGCCAGCTTGCGCAGCGTCGCCCGCGTGGAGCGGCTCAGCGCGATCGGCTGGAGCAGCGGCAGACAGTCCGCGACCGCGTCCGGGCCGAGCACCGACACCGCCGAGGCGACCGAGCGCTCGGCGCCCACCCGCAGGCCGAGGGTGGTGAGCAGCTGCGCGATGTCCATGCGCAGCACGAGGTCGCCGGCCGCGATCTCGCCGCCGCGCAGGTCGGTCAGGGTGATGGTGCCCGCCGCGGAGCCGCCGCCGGCGGTGCCGCTGCCGCTGCCGCTGCCGGAACGATCCACCACGAGGGCGTCCCCGGTCAGCCGCCGGTGCGCGATCCGCCGCGACTGCAGGGCCCGTACCTGCTGCCAGGCGTTGCGGCTCAGCTCGTCGGTGATCTCCTCGTCGGCCAGCTGGTCCAGGCTCCGGCCGCCCAGGTGCTCGTAGACGAGCATCACGGCGTCCGGACCCAGCTCGGAGGTGGCGATGAGCTTGGGCGCGTTGGCTCCGGCGGCGATGGCCGCGTACGCGAGCAGCGCCTCCTGCTCCAGCGCCTGGCGCAGGGACTGCAGACTGCGCCGGGTGGTGATCCCGCGCAGCGTGAGGCGGCGCCAGACCCGGTAGTAGAAGCCCTGGGCCTGCTGCTCCCGGTCCACGACGGTGACGTCGAGCGGCGGGCCGTCCTCCAGGGTGACGTGGTAGCGCCGCCCGCGGTCGCTGACCTCGGTGCTGTCGGGGCCCTCCGGGGACTCGGCGCGCATTGCGCTGACGGGCTGGAATCCGACCCGGCGCAGGCCCGCGAGGAGGTTCTGCCCGGTGGGGCGGACGTTCGGCGAGCCGACCGCGTACAGGGTTCCGTACGCGACGCTCCAGCCGATCAGTACGGTCAGGATGATCGAGAAGGGGGTGGTGTAGCCGCCCACCAGCATCGCGAAGGCGTCCAGCAGCAGGACCACCCACAGGGCGACGCGCCAGCGCGGACGCCGGGTCATCCCGACGGCGGTCATGTACGCGATCACGGGCGCGAGGTAGCCGTGCACCGGATCGGTGAGGGCCCCGTCGGCCATGGTGGGACGGGTGAGGGCTTCCTGGATGGTCGCGGGCGCGGCCTGGGAGACCCAGAGGTCGGTGGCGAGGGTGACCCCGTGCGCGAGGACGGCGGCGAGCACGCCGTCGGCGATGCGCAGTCCGTCGCGCTTGATCAGCCGTTCGATGGCGAAGGCCACGGGGACGAGGAGCACGGCGATGCTGGACACCAGCCCGGCGACCTTGATCAGTACGTCGGGCGCCTGGCCCGTGCCGTTGCTGATGTCGGCTTCCAGACCCGCGGTGGTGCCGTGGGCGAAGGCGGCGATGGCGAGGACGACGGCGATGCCGAGGATCCCGACGAGGAGGCGTACGAGGTCGGAGGGGCGGTGCACGCGGGCGGCGAGCAGCGGCTCGTCGACCTCGACCTGGTCGGCGGCCGTCGGGGTGTGGCCGTGCGGGGTGTCGACGTCCTCGGGGGCCGGGGCCGGGGCTGAGGCTGAGGGCGGGACCGGGACCGGGGCCTGGACCGGGACCGGAGCCTGGGACGGAGCCGGCGTCAGCTCCGCGCGGGTGTCCTTGCGACTGTGCTCGCGACCGTCGTCCCGGCTGTCGTCGCGGCTGTCGTCGCGGCTGTCCTCACGACCCTGTGGCGGGCCTTCGTCTGGGCGCGCGCCGTCGTTCGCCGCCGCGCCGTCCGGAGGACTCACACCCTGCTCCTTTCCCGTCACTTCCGTCTCTTCTTGATCACGTATCACGCGTCACCGCCCGGAAGATGGTGGCATGGACCGGCGGCCACGGGGGGCAGCAGGGTGCGAGCCGGTCCGGAACACCGGCTTCCACGCGCTTGCCGCTCCCGTACCGGTCCGGTGCGGCACCATGGGCCGAATGAGCGAAGAGCTGCCGGCGTACGCGGAACGGGTGCTGGAGGCGGCGGAGCGGATTCCGCCCGGCCGGGTGATGACGTACGGCGACATCGCGGAGTGGCTCGGCGAGGGCGGGCCCCGTCAAGTGGGCCGCGTCATGGCGCTGTACGGCGGAGCCGTTCCCTGGTGGCGCGTGGTGCGGGCCGACGGCCGTCCGCTGCCCGGCAGCGAGCGGCGGGCGCTGGAGAACTACCGCGCCGAGGCCACCCCGCTGCGACTGACCGGCGACGGCGAACCGCGGCTCGACATGCGGCGGGCACGCTGGGACGGGGACGGCGGGGACACAGCGCGGGACGAAGGTCACATGTGACAGCTTCGGCCATGTGCGGCCCGGAGGGGTGGTCGAAGGGACGTGCGAAGCCCCGTAAGGGGGACGCGTGGGACCGGATGGCAGTGAGGGCGCGCCCGAAGGCCGGTGCGAGGCCCGGCGCGACGCCCGGCGTGAGGACGGGAGTCCCGGGGAAACTGCGCCCGCCGCGCGCGTTGCCGTAGCGTTGCCTCTTCGGCTCCGACTCAGGCTCCGACTCAGGCCTCGGCTTCGGCTTGGGCTTGGGCTTCGGTTTGGGCCATCGCCTCGGCTCCGGCTCCGGCCACCGCCCGGGACGGCACCACAGGAGCAGCAGCAACCGCTGCGGCAGCGACCGCCGCAACGGCAGACCCACCAGGACCGGCACCCCACGTGAACACCTCTTCCTCCGACGGCCACCGCTCCGAGCGGCGGCGTACGCGGACCCCGGACGCGTACCGCCTGGTGCGTACCGGTGCGGAGCGGGTGGATCCCCCTGTGCTGGACGCAGGGCAGCGGGCGGTGGTTGAGCACACCGGCGGACCACTGCTGGTCCTGGCCGGACCGGGCACCGGAAAGACGACCACGCTGGTCGAGGCGGTCGCGGCCCGCGTGGAGTCCGGGACCGACCCCGCCCGCATCCTGATCCTCACCTTCAGCCGCAAGGCCGCGGTGGAACTGCGCGACCGGACCGCCCTGCGGCTCGGCGGAGCGCGCGCCCCGCAGGCCACCACCTTCCACTCCTTCTGTTACGGACTGGTCCGCTCCCACCAGGACGCGGAACTGTTCGCGGACCCGCTGCGGCTCCTCTCCGGCCCGGAGCAGGACGTCATGGTCCGCACCCTCCTCGAAGGCCAGCGCCGGATCCGCTCGATCCGCTGGCCGGACGACCTGCGGGCCGCGCTGACCACGCGCGGCTTCGCGGACGAGGTCCGCGCGGTGCTCGCCCGCGCCCGCGAGCTGGGCCTGGGCCCCACCGCCCTCTCCGACTTCGCGTCCCGCCTCGGCCGCCCGGACTGGAAGGCGGCGGCGGCCTTCCTCGCCGAGTACCTGGACGTACTGGACCTCCAGGGCACCCTGGACTACGCGGAACTCCTCCACCGCGCGGTCCTCCTCGCGGAGCGCACCCCCTCGCTCTCGTCCTTGTACGACGTGATCTACGTGGACGAGTACCAGGACACGGACGCCTCGCAGCTGCGCCTGCTGCGCGCACTGGCCGGCCCCTCCGGCCGGCTGACCGCCTTCGGCGACCCCGACCAGTCGATCTACGCCTTCCGCGGCGCGGACATCAACAACATCCTGGACTTCGAGAGCTCCTTCCCCGGAGCGCAGGTCCGCGCCCTCACCACCTCCCGCCGCTCGTCCGCGGTCCTCCTGACCGCCACCCGCCACCTGACCACCCGCATGCAGGTGCCGCGCCTGCCCTCGGCGGCGGTACGGGCCCACCGCGCGCTCGCGTCGACCCGCGAGGGCGGCCGGGTCGAGGTGTTCACCTACCCCACGGCCGGCGCGGAACTGGACAACATCGCCGACATCCTGCGCCGGGCCCACCTGGAAGACGGCGTGCCGTGGCAGGACATGGCCGTCCTGGTCCGCGCGGGCGGCCGTACCCTGCCGCAGATGCGCCGCGCCCTGATCGCGGCGGGAGTTCCGGCCGAAACGGACGGCACGGACGCCCCCCTCCGCCACGAGCCGGCGATAGCCCCCCTCCTCACGGCCCTCCGCACCCTCGCGGAATCCACAACCCCGAACACCCCACAGCCCCCACCCGAGCCGACCACCCCCACCCTCCCCGCCGGACAGCCCACCCCCGGCCTGCCCGCCGGACAGCCCACCCCCGGCCTGCCCGGCCAACAGGCCTTCCCCACGACCTCCGCCGAAGCAGGCCTGCCCGGCCGGCAGGCCGTGCTCGCCACCGCCGCCGAAGGCGCCTCGGAGCCCTCCGGCCCGCAGGCCGTGCCCGGCTCGGCCGGTGCCTCGGCCGGGGCCGAGGGCGAGCCGTCCGACGGAGTCGGGGCCGCTTCCGGCGCCGCCGGCGCCGGGGTGGGCGAGCTCGCTCGCGACCTCGGGGTGGGCGGGCGGGAATCTCCCCCCGCCGCCCAAGGCGGCACCGGCCGCCCCGGCCCCGCCGTCGAGCCCGCCGCAGCGGACGGAGCCCTGCCGGACGGGCGGCAGCCCACCGCAGGCGAAGGGTGGATCGGGGTCGAGGCCGCGCTCGTGCTGCTGTCCTCGCCGCTCGGCGGGATGGACGCCGCCGACCTGCGCCGCCTCGGCCGCGCCCTGCGCGACGAGGAGCGGGCCGCCGGGGTCAAGACGCCCGCGCCCTCCGACGTACTCCTCGCCAGAGCCCTCGCGGAGCCCGAGCGGCTCGTCGCCCACGACCCCGCCTACGCCCGCGGAGCGCAACGCCTCGGACTGCTGCTGCGCAAGGCCCGCGAGCTCCTCGCCGGCGGCGGCACCGCCGAGGAGGTCCTGTGGACCCTCTGGGACGGCACCCCCTGGCCGCAGCGCCTCGAGCGCGGCGCCCGCCGCGGCGGCCCCGCCGGCCGCAACGCCGACCGCGACCTCGACGCGGTCTGCGCGCTCTTCGACACCGCCGCCCGCGCGGAGGAACGTACCGGCGGCCGCGGCGCCCTCAACTTCCTCGAACAGCTCGAAGCCGAGGACATCGCCGGAGACACCCTCACCCCCCGCGCGACCCGCCGCGAGGCCGTCCGCCTCATGACCGCGCACCGCTCCAAGGGCCTGGAGTGGGGACTCGTCGTCGTCGCGGGCGTACAGGAAGGGCTCTGGCCCGACCTGCGCCGCCGCGGCTCCCTCCTCGAAGCCGACCGCATCGGCCGCGACGGCCTCGCCGAACCCCTCACCCCCGGCGCGCTCCTCGCCGAGGAGCGCCGCCTCTTCTACGTCGCCGCCACCCGCGCCCGCGAGCGCCTCGTCGTCACCGCCGTGAAGGCCCCCGCCGAGGACGGCGACCAGCCCTCCCGCCTCCTCACCGAGCTCGGCGTCCCCGTCAAGGACGTCACCGGACGCCCCCGGCGCCCCCTCGCCGTGCCCGCGCTCGTCGCGGAACTCCGCTCCACCACCGTCGACCCCGACGCCTCGCCCGCCCTGCGCGACGCCGCCGCCCGGCGCCTCGCCCGGCTCGCCGTGCTCACCGACGACGAGGACCGCCCGCTCGTCCCGGCCGCGCACCCGCAGCGCTGGTGGGGGCTGTACGAGCCCACCCGCAGCAGCGTCCCGCTGCGCGACCGGGACCACCCCGTGGCCCTGTCCGGCTCCGCCCTGGAGCAGCTCGCCAACACCTGCTCCCTCCAGTGGTTCCTGGGCCGCGAGGTCAAGGCCGACGCCCCCTCCACCGCCGCCCAGGGCTTCGGCAACGTCGTCCACGTCCTCGCCGACGAGGTCGCCTCCGGCCGCACCCCCGCCGACCTTGCCGTCCTCATGGAACGCCTCGACTCCGTCTGGGACTCGCTCGCCTTCGACGCCCCCTGGAAGTCCCGCCAGGAGAAGGACAACGCCCGCGCCGCCCTGGAGCGCTTCCTGCGCTGGCACACCACCGACCGCGGCGGCCGGGCGGCCGTGGCCACCGAGCACGATTTCGACGTCACCCTGGAAGCGGGGGAGTACGCCGTCCGGGTGCGCGGCTCCATGGACCGCGTCGAGGCGGACGCGCAGGGCCGCGCGTACGTCGTCGACTTCAAGACCGGCAAGTCCGCGCCGACCTCCAAGGAGGTCGAACGCCACCCGCAGCTCGCCGTTTACCAGCTCGCCGTACGAGAGGGCGCCGTCGACGAGGTCTTCGACGGCCTGCGCCCCGCACCCGGCGGCGCCGAACTCGTGCAGCTCCGCCAGGGCGCCGCCCAGCGCGACGGAGGCGACACGGTGCCCAAGATCCAGGCGCAGCAGGCCCTGGAGGGCGGCGCCCCCGGCGAATGGGTCGGCGACCTGCTCGCCACCGCGGCCGGCCGGGTCCTCGACGAGCGCTTCGCCCCCGTCCTCGGCAAGCACTGCGACCACTGCTCCTTCCGCGCCTCGTGCAGCGCCCGCCCGGAGGGCCGCCAGACGGTGGAGTAGCCCACGCACCGCCCCGGACATCCGGCCCCCGCCGAGGCACCCCGGCGGGGCACCCCGGCGGGGCATCGAGGCCGGGCACCCCGCCGAGGCACCCCGGCCCGGCACCCCTGCGGGGCATCGAGGCCCGGAACCCCCGGAACCCCCGGAACCCCCGGCGCTCCTGCCTCCGTGGCGGGGCCCGGGCTGGCCCGAGACAGCGGGCGCCCCGGCCGGGCACCACGGCCGGGCTTCCTGGGGGCTCCGCAGCCCTGCCCCCGCCCTCCGCCCCCCCCGGCTCTCCGGCATCCCGGCCCGGCATCCCGGCGGGGCATCGCGGCCGGGCATCCCCGGCATCCCCGGCATCTCCGGCACCCCGGCACTCCTGCCCCCAGGGGGAGGGCCCGGGGCCCCCGGCCGGGCATTCCGGCGGCGCACGGCAGCCCGCCCCCTGGCCCGGCCCCGGGCCGGCGGCCCGCCCCGCTCCGGGCGGGCGGGACTGTCAGAGCGGGCGGCTAGCCTTTTCATGTGCCCGCGCGTCCGTCCGTCCCTCCGGCCCTGCCGCTCTCCGCGCCCGCAAAAGCGCCGCAGGCAGCGGTCCTCACCGATCCCGAGCAGCTCAAGGAGCTCCTGGGGATCCCCTTCACGCCCGAACAGATGGCCTGCGTCACCGCCCCGCCCGCCCCGCAGGTCATCGTGGCCGGCGCCGGCTCCGGCAAGACCACCGTCATGGCCGCCCGCGTGGTCTGGCTGGTCGGCACCGGCGCGGTGGCACCCGAGCAGGTACTCGGCCTGACCTTCACCAACAAGGCCGCCGGCGAGCTCGCCGAGCGCGTACGGACCGCCCTCGCGCGCGCCGGGATCAGCGATCCGGACCCCTCCCCGGCCGAGGCCGACTCCGCGGGCGGGGAGCCGCGCATCTCCACGTATCACGCCTTCGCCGGCCAGCTCCTCAAGGACCACGGCCTGCGCATCGGCCTGGAGCCCAGCGCCCGGCTGCTCGCCGACGCCACCCGCTTCCAGCTCGCCGCCCGCGTGCTCCGCGAGGCCCCCGGGCCCTACCCGTCCCTCACCAAATCCGTTCCCGACCTGGTCAGCGACCTGCTCGCGCTCGACGGGGAGCTCTCCGAGCACCTCGTACCGCCGGAGCGCCTGCGCGCGTACGACACGGAGCTCCTCTCCGCCCTCGCGGACGTCAAGCTGAGCAACGAGGACCTGCGCAAGGTGCCCGAGGCGGTCCGCGGCCGCCTGGAACTGCTGGAGCTGGTCTCCCGCTACCGCGCGGCCAAACACTCCCGCGACCTCCTCGACTTCGGCGACCAGATAGCCCTCTCCGCGCAGCTCGCCACCACCCGGCCCGAGGTCGGCGCCCTGCTGCGCGAGGAGTTCCGCGTCGTCCTGCTCGACGAGTACCAGGACACCTCGGTCGCGCAGCGACTGCTGCTGTCCGGGCTGTTCGGCGGAGGCACCGGGCACGCCGTGACCGCCGTCGGCGACCCCTGCCAGGCCATCTACGGCTGGCGCGGCGCCTCCGTGGCCAACCTCGACGACTTCCCCGAGCACTTCCCGTACGCCGACGGCAGCCCCGCCACCCGCTTCTCCCTCAGCGAGAACCGGCGCAGCGGCGGCCGCCTCCTGGACCTCGCCAACGAGCTCGCCGCCCCGCTGCGCGCCATGCACGAGGGAGTCGAGGCCCTGCGCCCCGCACCCGGCGCGGAGCGCGACGGCTCCGTCCGGTGCGCGCTGCTGGAGACCCATGCCCAGGAGCTCGACTGGATCGGCGATTCCATCGCCCACCTGGTCCGTACGGGCACGGAGCCGCGGGAGATCGCCGTACTGTGCCGCTCGGGCGGGGACTTCGCGCGGATCCAGGCGGTCCTCGTCGAGCGGGACGTCCCGGTCGAAGTGGTCGGCCTGTCCGGCCTGCTCCACCTCCCCGAGGTCGCGGACCTCGTCGCCGTCTGCGAGGTCCTCCAGGACCCGGGAGCCAACGCCGCGCTCGTCCGGCTGCTCATCGGGCCGCGCTGGCGCATCGGCGCCCGCGACCTGGCCCTGCTGGGCCGCCGCGCCCGCACCCTGATCTCCCGCTCCCCCTCCTCCTCCGGCGACGACGACCGCCTCGCGGCGGCGGTGGAGGGCGTGGACCCGGCGGAGATCGTGTCGCTGGCCGACGCCCTGGAAACCTTCCTGGACGGTGCGGGCCAGTCGGCCCCCGACCAGCTGCCCTTCTCGGCCGCGGCCAGGGTCCGCTTCGCGCACCTGGCCCAGGAACTGCGCGACCTGCGGCGTTCCCTCTCGGACCCCCTGATGGACGTCCTGCACCGCGTCCTGTCGACGACCGGCCTCGACGTGGAGCTGGCTTCGTCCCCGCACGCGCTGGCGGCCCGCCGCCGGGAGACCTTGTCGAGCTTCATGGACGTGGCGGCCGGCTTCGCCTCGCTCGACGGCGAAGCCTCCCTCCTTGCCTTCCTGGCCTTCCTGCGCACGGCGGCCCAGTACGAGAAGGGCCTGGACCACGCCCTCCCGGGCGGCGAGAACACGGTCAAGGTCCTGACGGCCCACAAGTCCAAGGGCCTGGAGTGGGACGTGGTGGTGGTCCCCGACCTCTCCGCGGGCTCGTTCCCGAAGGAGAAGGCCCCGGAGGCCTGGACCTCGTACGCGAAGGTCCTCCCGTACGCCCTGCGCGGGGACGCCCCGACCCTCCCGCCGGCCCCGGAGTGGACCTCGCAGGGCCTGCGCGCCTTCAAGTCGGCCCTCAAGTCCCACAAGGCCGTCGAGGAACTCCGCCTCGGCTACGTCACCTTCACCCGCCCGCGCTCGCTCCTCCTGGCCTCGGGCCACTGGTGGGGCCCGACGCAGAAGAAGCCGCGGGGCCCGTCCTCCTTCCTCTCCGCCCTGTACGACCACTGCGCCGCGGGCCACGGCGAGATCGACGCCTGGGCCGACGCCCCCGCCCCGGACGCGGAAAACCCGTCCCTGTCCACGGACTCCACCCCGGACCACTCCTGGCCCCTCCCCCTGGACCCCACCTCCCTCACCCTCCGCCGCGAGGCGGCCGCCCTGGTCGAGTCCTACCTCCACCCACCCCGCGAGGCGTCCCCGCACGCGGGCTCCCGGGGCACCCGGGGCGACTCGGCGGACGCCGGCACCCGTGGCGACTCGGCCTACGCCGGGCCCCGGGGTGACTCGGCCTACGCCGGGACCCCGGGAGCCGCGGACCACACGCGGACCCGGGATCGGTCGCAGTACTCCGATCACCCTGGGCCCTGGGAGGAACCGGAGCACCAGGCGGAGCCCTGGGAGCACCCGCCCGCCCCGGAGGACGCCTACCTCTGGCCCCCGCACTGCGAAGACCCCGCCTACGACGAAGAGCCCCCGCCCCCGTGGCAGGACCCGTCCGACGCCCCCACGGCAACGACCGCCCCGTGGTCGGCCCCGTCGGACGCCTCCACGGCAACGACCGTCCCGTGGCCGGCCCCGGCTGACGCGTCGGCGGCCGATGCCCCGTGGCAGGACCCGTCAGGCGACCCCGCCATCCCGGACGCCACCCGGCCGCACGCCGGAGCGGACCAGCCCGCGCCCGCCGCCCGCCCCGGCACGGCGCTGCCCGCCGCCGCGGGCGGCACCCCGCAGGGGGTCCGGGGCGCAGCCCCGGTTTCGGGAAGGGGCGGGTTGGGGGAAGAAGAACCCCCGGCCCCCACCGACCCGTGGCCGGAGGCCGCGCCCAGTCCGCGCCCGGCCGCACCCGGCGACGACCTGTGGCCGCAGGACGAGGACCCGGCATGGGCTGAGTCAGGGCCCCGCCCGGCCGCCCCCGCAGACGACCTGTGGCCGCAGGACGGCGACCCGGCACGGTCCGCACTCCGCCCCCACCCCGCCGCACCCGATGACGACCTGTGGCCCGAGGACGGCTCCGCGACCGCGCCCCATCCCCGCCCCCACCCCGCCGCCCCCGGCGACCCGTGGCCCGGCGACGGCGACGGCGACGCAGACGGCGACGGCGCCGCGGCCGCGCCCAAGCCCCGGCCGCGCCGCCCCGCGACGCCCGCCGCCGGCGACGGCGGCGTCGAGGACCTGTGGCCCGAGTACACAGCCGGCCCCGGCCCCGCCCCCCGCCTGACCCCCGAAGACGCAAGAGCCATCGCCTCCTGGGACCGCGACCTCGACGCCCTGGAGGGCGAACTCCGCCGAGCCCGCGAGGCCGTCCGCGACGTGGAGCTCCCCCCCGCGCTCTCCGCGAGCCAACTGCTCCGCCTCGCCTCCGACGAGCAGGGCTTCGTACGCGACCTCGCCCGCCCCATGCCCAAGCCCCCGCAGCCCGCCGCCCGCCAGGGCACCCGGTTCCACGCGTGGGTGGAGTCCCGCTTCGACGAGCTCCCGCTGCCCCACCTCGACGTCCTCGACCCCCTCACGGACCTCCCCGGAGCTCCGGCCCCCGGAGGGGACGGCTCCGACCAGGACATCGTGGACGAGGCCGACCTCGATTCGCTCAAGGCGGCCTTCGAGCGGAGCGCGTACGCCGACCGGACCCCGTACCGCATGGAGGTCCCGGTCCAGCTGACCCTCGCCGGCCGGGTGATCCGGGGCCGGATCGACGCCGTGTACCGCAACGAGGAAGACGGCGGCTACGAGATCGTCGACTGGAAGACCGGCCGCACCACCGAGGCCGACCCGCTCCAGCTGGCCGTCTACCGCCTGGCCTGGGCGGAAGCCACGAACACCCCCCTCGCCGAGGTCACGGCAGTATTCCTGCACGTCCGCAGCGGCCGCGTGATCCGCCCCCGCAACCTCCCCGACCGCGCTCGTCTTGAGCAGATCCTCCAAGGCAAAACGGACACGGAAAGCGACCATCGAACGGACGGCTAGGCTCGTGGCCATGAGCGACACCCCGGCGGACAGCGTCGTCCGCACGTACATCGACACCCACCGCGCCGCCTTCCTCGAAGACCTCGCCGAGTGGCTCCGCATCCCCTCCGTCTCGGCCCAGCCCGAGCACGCGGACGACGTACGGCGCAGCGCCGACTGGCTGGCCGCGAAGCTGGGGGAGACCGGTTTCCCGGTCACCGAGGTCTGGCAGACGGCCGGCGCTCCCGCCGTCTTCGCCGAGTGGCCGAGCGCGGACCCCGCGGCCCCCACCGTCCTCGTCTACGGGCACCACGACGTGCAGCCCGCCGCCCTCGCCGACGGCTGGCACACCGACCCGTTCGAGCCGGTGATCAAGGACGGCCGGATGTACGGGCGCGGCGCCGCCGACGACAAGGGGCAGGTCTTCTTCCACACCCTCGGCGTCCGGGCCCACCTCGCCGCGACCGGCGCGTCCGCCCCCGCCGTGCACCTCAAGCTGATCATCGAGGGCGAGGAGGAGTCCGGTTCCCCGCACTTCCGCGCCCTCGTGGAGCGCGAGGCGGCCCGCCTCGCCGCCGACGTCGTGATCGTCTCCGACACCGGCATGTGGTCCGAGACCACGCCCACCGTCTGCACCGGCATGCGCGGCGTCGCCGACTGCGAGATCGACCTGTTCGGGCCCGACCAGGACATCCACTCGGGTGCCTTCGGCGGCGCCGTGCCGAATCCGGCCACCGTCGCCGCCCGCCTCGTCGCGGCCCTGCACGACGCGGACGAGCGGGTCACGATCCCCGGCTTCTACGACAACATCGCCGAACTCACGGACGCGGAGCGGGCGCTGATCGCCGAGCTCCCCTTCGACGAGAGCGAGTGGCTCCGTACGGCCAAGTCGTACGCGGCCTCGGGCGAGGCCGGCTACTCCACGCTGGAGCGCGTCTGGGCCCGTCCGACCGCCGAGGTCAACGGCATCGGCGGCGGCTACCAGGGACCCGGCGGCAAGACCATCGTGCCCGCCTCGGCGCACCTGAAGCTGTCTTTCCGCCTGGTCTCGGGGCAGGACCCGTACGAGGTCGAAACGGCCGTCACGGCCTGGGTCGCGGAGCGCGTCCCGGCCGGAATCCGGCATTCCATCACCTTCGGCGCCCCGACCCGGCCGTGCCTGACCCCGCTGGACCACCCGGCGCTGCAGTCGGTCGTACGCGCCATGAGCAGGGCCTTCGGCCAGAAGGTCCGCTTCACCCGCGAGGGCGGCTCGGGGCCGGCGGCCGACCTCCAGGACGTGCTGAACGCCCCCGTCCTCTTCCTCGGGATCTCCGTGCCCTCCGACGGCTGGCACTCGCCGAACGAGAAGGTCGAGCTCGACCTGCTCACCAAGGGCGTCGAGACGGCCGCCTACCTCTGGGCCGACCTGGCCGCCCACTGGAAGCCGGCGTCCGCTTGAGGACGCCACACGCGCCACACGCGCCACACGCGCGACGAGCACCACACACGCCACCGCACACCCGTCCGTCCTGCTGAGCCTGCCTGTGTCCCGCCACCGGGGGAGTTGGAAGTACCTGTGAGCACCCATACCGAGTCCGAGCGCCCGATCTCGCTGGCCGCGCCCAGCGGCATCGACCGCGCCGCGCACCACCGCCTCGACGAGGCGTGGCTCGCCGCGGCGTGGAGCCACCCCAGCACCCGCGTCTTCGTCGTCTCGGGCGGTCAGGTCCTGATCGACGACACCCCCGACGGCGGCACCGCGATCGTGATGACCCCGGCCTTCGAGGCCCCGGTCACCGAGACGCACCGGTACTTCCTGGGGACCGACGAGGACGGCGTACGGTACTTCGCGCTGCAGAAGGACTCGCTGCCCGGCCGCATGGACCAGTCGGCCCGCCCGGCCGGCCTGCGCGAGGCCGGAATGCTGCTCTCCGCGCGGGACGCCGGGCTGATGGTGCACGCGGTGGCGCTGGAGAACTGGCAGCGCATGCACCGTTTCTGCTCCCGCTGCGGCGAGCGCACGGTGGTCGCCGCGGCCGGGCACATCCGCCGCTGCCCGGGCTGCGGTGCCGAGCACTACCCGCGGACCGACCCGGCCGTGATCATGCTGGTCACGGATGACCAGGACCGCGCGCTGCTGGGCCGCCAGGTGCACTGGCCCGAGGGCCGCTTCTCCACCCTCGCGGGGTTCGTCGAACCGGGCGAGTCGATCGAACAGTCGGTCATCCGCGAGGTCTGGGAGGAAGCGGGCGTCAAGGTCGGCGAGGTCGACTACGTCGCCAGCCAGCCCTGGCCGTTCCCGTACAGCCTGATGCTGGGCTTCACGGCGCGCGCCGTGACCTTCGAGATCACCGTCGACGGCGACGAGATCCAGGAGGCCCGCTGGTTCTCCCGCGACGACCTGCGCACGGCGATCGAGACCGGCGAGGTCCTCCCGCCGGCGGGCATCTCCATCGCGGCCCGCCTGGTCGAGCTCTGGTACGGCAAGCCGCTCCCGAAGCCGGTCACGACCGCCTGACAGCCGGCCCCCGCACCGCCCGGACAGCGACGAAGGCCCCCGCTCCGCCGGGGGCCTTCGTCCGTCCCCGGTCAGGCGGTACTGCCCCCGTCGCGGCCGGCCGGTCGGACAGCGGTTCGGCGAGCGGGTCGGCCAGCGGTTCCGCCAGCCGGTCCAGGCGGACGCGCTGGGCCCCGGTCAGCCGGAGGCCCTCCGCGGCGAGGTTCTCCTCGAGGTGGGCGATCCGGGACGTGCCCGGGATCGGGAGGACCACCGGCGAATGCCCGAGGAGCCAGGCGAGCGCGACCTGCGTGGGCGTGGCTCCGGCCTCGGCCGCCACGGCGGCGATCTCGGCGGTCGCCCCCGACCGCCCCCAGGCGACGGTCGCCCACGGCAGGAACGCGATGCCCGCCGCCTCGCAGGCCGCGAGCACGGGCTCGTGCTCCCGGTCGAGCAGGTTGTAGCGGTTCTGCACGCTCGCGATGTCGACGATCTCCCGCGCCGCGTCGAGTTCGCCGACGGTGACCTCCGACAGCCCGATGTGGCCGATCTTGCCCTCGGCCCGCAGGTCCCGCAGCGTGCCGATCTGGTCGGCGAGGGGCGTCCGCGGATCGATGCGGTGCAGCTGGAGCAGCCCGATCCGCTCGACGCGCAGCCGGCGCAGCGCCTGCTCGACCTGCTCGCGCAGCGCGGCCGGCCGCGCGTCCTGCGTCCAGTCGCCCGACGGGACGGACCGGGCGATGCCGACCTTGGTGGTGACGAGGACCCCGTCCGGATAGGGGTGCAGCGCTTCGGCCAGCAGCTCCTCGTTGGCGCCCCAGCCGTACATGTGGGCGGTGTCGATCAGCGTGACGCCCAGCTCGACGGCCCGCCGGGCCACCGCGAGCGCACCCTCACGGCCCGGACCCGGGGCCGTGGGCAAGCGCATGGCCCCGAATCCGAGCCTGCGCACTTCCAGATCCCCGCCGATGCGAAACACGGTCGTAGTCGTCACGTGTCGTTCCTTCCCCCTTGATCAAGGGGGGACGCTAACAGGGCGGTTGACCGGACCCGCCCCGGAAACGCAGAAGCCCCCGCCTCGGCGGGGGCTTTCCGTGCGTGGTGCTCAGCACGTCAGACGGCGAGGGCCTGCTTGACCTGGGCCAGGCTCGGGTTCGTCATGACCGACTCGCTGCCGGCCGCGGAGGTGACGAGGACGGTGGGAACCGTCTGGTTGCCGCCGTTCGCCTTCTCCACGAACGCCGCGGACTGGGGGTCGAGCTCGATGTTGATCTCGGTGTAGGCGATGCCTTCCCGGTCCATCTGGCTCTTCAGCCGACGGCAGTAGCCGCACCAGGTCGTGCTGTACATCGTGACCGTTCCCGCGTCCTGCATGCTGCGCTCTCCATTCGTGGGTGCTCGTTGGCCCGATCGGCCCAGGTGCTTGAACGTACGGGACCGCGCCCCCATTCCCGGAGCGCCCGTACCCCGCTCCGGTACGCCCCAGGCCGGGTACGCCCCCGCTCCGGTACGACCATGTTCCTGTCGGACGAGCGCGGGCGGCCTGTGGACGGATTTCCCGGCCTCCCCACGAGACCTGGCAGCATGGCGGGGTGACATCAGCAACGCACTCCTCATCCTTCACGCCCGGCGCCGACTCGGCCGACGCGGTGCTCCTGGGCCTGGACCCGGAGCAGCGCGAGGTCGCGACGACCCTGCGCGGGCCGGTGTGCGTGCTCGCGGGCGCCGGTACGGGCAAGACCCGGGCGATCACCCACCGCATCGCCTACGGGGTCCGCTCCGGCCAGCTGATGCCGGCGAGCGTGCTGGCCGTCACGTTCACCAACCGGGCCGCCGGCGAGATGCGCGGCCGCCTGCGCGAGCTGGGCGCCGGCGGGGTGCAGGCACGGACCTTCCACTCCGCCGCCCTGCGCCAGCTCCAGTACTTCTGGCCCAAGGCGGTCGGCGGCGACGTGCCCCGGCTGCTGGAGCGCAAGATCCAGTTCGTCTCCGAGGCGGGCGCGCGCTGCCGCATCCGACTCGACCGGGGCGAGCTGCGCGATGTCACCGGCGAGATCGAATGGGCGAAGGTCACCCAGACGGTTCCCGCCGACTACCCGGCGGCCGCCCGCAAGTCCGGCCGCGAGGCACCCCGGGACCTGGCCGAGATCGCCCAGATCTACGGGACGTACGAGCAGCTCAAGCGCGACCGCGGCATGATCGACTTCGAGGACGTGCTCCTCCTCACCGTCGGCATCCTGCAGGACCGCCACGACATCGCCGAGCAGATCCGCACCCAGTACCAGCACTTCGTCGTCGACGAGTACCAGGACGTCAGCCCGCTCCAGCAGCGGCTGCTGGACCTCTGGCTCGGCGAGCGCGACACCCTCTGCGTGGTCGGCGACGCCAGTCAGACGATCTACTCCTTCACCGGCGCCACCCCCGACCACCTGCTGAACTTCCGCACCAAGTACCCGCAGGCCACCGTGGTCAAGCTGGTCCGCGACTACCGCTCCACCCCCCAGGTGGTCCACCTCGCCAACGGGCTCCTCGCCCAGGCCAAGGGCCGAGCCGCCGAGCACCGCCTGGAGCTGGTCTCCCAGCGCGAGACCGGCCCCGACCCGGTCTACGCCGAGTACGCGGACGAGCCCGCCGAGGCCGAGGGCATCGCCCACCGGATCCGGGACCTCGTCAAGGCCGGCGTCCCGGCGGGCGAGATCGCCGTGCTCTACCGCATCAACGCCCAGTCCGAGGTCTACGAGCAGGCCCTCGCCGACGCCGGGGTCCCCTACCAGCTGCGCGGAGCCGAGCGCTTCTTCGAGCGCGCCGAGGTCCAGAAGGCGATCCTCGCCCTGCGCGGAGCCGCCCGCTCCGGCGGCAACGACCGGCTGCTCGACGACGTCGTGGAGCTCGGCTCCCAGGTCCGGGCCGTGCTCAGCTCCACCGGCTGGACCAGCGCACCGCCCGCCGGTTCCGGCGCCGTCCGCGACCAGTGGGAATCGCTGGCCGCGCTGGTCCGGCTCGCCGAGGACTTCGCCCGCAGCCGGCCGTCCGCGACCCTGGCCGACCTGACGGTCGAGCTGGACGAACGCAAGGCCGCCCAGCACGCCCCGACCGTCCAGGGCGTCACCCTCGCCTCGCTGCACGCGGCGAAGGGCCTCGAGTGGGACGCCGTGTTCCTCGTCGGCCTGACCGACGGCATGATCCCGATCACCTATGCGAAGACCGACGAGCAGGTCGAGGAGGAGCGCCGGCTGCTCTACGTCGGCGTCACCCGCGCCCGGCACCACCTGACGCTCTCCTGGGCCCTCTCCCGGACTCCCGGCGGCCGCGGGTCCCGACGGCCCAGCCGCTTCCTGAACGGCCTGAGGCCGGGCTCCCTGGCGCCGGGAAGCAGCCCGGGCGGTCCGGTCGAGCCCGGGGCCCGCAAACGGGGCCGCCGCGGTCCGGCCGTGTGCCGGGTCTGCCGCAAGACCCTGACCGACGCAGGCGAGCTGAAACTGATGCGCTGCGAGGACTGCCCTTCGGACATGGACGAAGGCCTCTACGAGCGCCTGCGCGACTGGCGCGCGGTCCAGGCGAAGGAGCAGGGCATGCCCGGCTACTGCGTCTTCACGGACAAGACCCTGATGGCCATCGCGGAGGCCGCACCCTCGCAGGAGGGAGAGCTCTCGATGATCTCCGGAGTGGGTGCCCGGAAGCTCGAGCGGTACGGAGCCGACGTGCTGGCCATCTGTGCAGGTGGGGAGCCCGGGACGGAAGATCCTGACGACGCGTAGAAACTCGTCGTAAAAATAGTTTGCACATGCCCAGCGAAGCCCCATAGGTTCTTAGCAACGGAAACGGTGGCTTCTCCGAAGCCCCTGATCCGTGCTGTACTTATCCGAATACGCATGGGATGAGGCCTTCGGGCCGAAGTCCCCGAGACGCCGAGAGGAGGCGAAACCAGTGACCAGCTTCATCACCACCACCAAAATGACCGATCGCTCGGTTGTCGCTTCCTGCACGCTCGGCTCCTCCACGCTCCTCGCCCTCACGGGTACCGCTCTGCCGGGTACCGGTCTGTCCGTCATTTGCGCTGACAGCCCCGTCCTGCCCGCCGCACTGCCGGTCAGTGAGCGCAATGAGCGACGGACCAAGGCACCGGTGGCAGTACTGGCAGCAGAAGCCCAGGCGCATGGCGCCTATGCCTTTGCGGCCGCAGCCGGTGCCGGATCCCAGACGAAGCAGACGAAGAAGCAGCACCACCTGATGTGGGCCTACCGCGGGCTCGAACCCTGGAGTGATCCAGTCTGATCTGACGATCAGGCAGGCGCCTTCAGGGCCGCGGAACCCCACCCGGGATCCGCGGCCCTTCTGTTTGTCCCCGAACAGGGGACGACGGACCGAAGGGGCGAGGTACCCCAGCCGCCCCCGGCCGACCGGCCGGAACGACTAGACGAACAAGACGAGGAAGAAACCACCGTGCAACTCGAAGCGCACGCCCCGTCCGTACCGAAGACCCAGACCCTCTCCCCGCCCGCAGTCCCGGAGGACTCCACCTTGACTCCCCTCACCGCGCTGACCGCGCTCGACGACGCCATCGAGAACCTCGGCGTCCCCGTCGCCTGTCGCACCTACGACCCCGAGGTCTTCTTCGCCGAGTCCCCGGCCGACGTCGAGTACGCGAAGTCCCTCTGCGGCACCTGCCCGCTGGTCGAGGCCTGCCTCGCCGGTGCGCTGGAGCGCCGCGAGCCCTGGGGTGTCTGGGGAGGCGAGCTCTTCGTCCAGGGTGTCGTCGTCGCCCGGAAGCGTCCCCGTGGCCGTCCGCGCAAGAACCCGGTTGTTGCGGCATGACCGCCAACGGAACCATCGACCGCCCCCTCACGCACGACCCCCTGAAGCAGGCCCTCATGTCCCCCCACGCCACCACGAGCGAGCAGCCGCACGGCTCCGCCACCGCAGACTTCATCACCGCCGGCGCGATCACCTCGCGTCAGAACAGGACCCGCGAAATGCAACTCATCCCAGAAGCCATGGCTCGTGCCCATATGGACGACCGCATGCGTGAGGTCGACGCCGAGCGTCGCGCCGTGCGCCTGGTCGCCGCGCGGCGCATGCAGCGTCGAGCCGAGCGCGTCTCGCTGCGCGCCCGGCGCGCGCTGGCCATGGCCGTCATGCACTAAGAGAGAGCTGGAGCCGGCTCGAAGGAAATGACCGGGGGACCGGCCCGAAGGGGCCGGTCCCCCGGTGCGTTGCGGAGCGTCCGCCGGCCCCCGCGGGGATATCGTCTGGAGGTGGACCAGCCGACTCCCCACCCGGCCCCGCCGGGAACCGAGGCCCCGCCCGTCGTCTGCGCGCGCTGCGGCGCCCAGTCCCCGGCCGGCGCCCCGCCCACCTGGACCTGCTCCGTCGAGAACGGGACCAGACAGTACTTCTGCGTCGACTGCGCGCGAGCGAACCTCCGCGCCATCGAAGGCCGCCTCGACTCCGCCTGGTGGTGAGCCCCGGCCCGGGACCGCGCGCCCGGCTCAGCCCTCGTCGGGCAGGAACCCCGGCAGCCAGGAGTCCAGTTCCTCGCGGAGCCTGACCGTGGCGCCGAGCTGGCACAGCACCCCGATGGTGCTCAGCGTCACCCGGTGGATCAGCAGGTAGGAGGGCGGCAGATTGATCTGCCGGCCCAACTGGTGCGCGGGGGAGCGGGGGTCGGCGATCCGTGCGGCCTGACCGCGCAGCCAGGTCCGCGTGAAGGTGAACTCATCGGCCTCGGCCGGTTCGAGCATCGGCCTCAGATAGTCGAGCACCGCGTCGGCTTCCAGCTCGATGGACTCGCGCACGAACCCCTCCGCGCGCAGGTGTCCGTAGACCCCCTCGGCATCGGCGTCCAGGGCCATCCGCAGCGACCGGCCTATGGGCTTGGGCCAGCCGCCCGGCAGCCGGTCGACCGTCCCGAAGTCCAGTACGCCCAGCCGCATCCGACCGTCCGCCCCGGAGATCAGCCGGAAGTTGCCCGGGTGCGGATCGGCGTGCAGCAGCCCGGTGCGCGCGGGGCCGGAGAAGAGGAACCGGGCCAGCAGCTGTCCGGCGCGGTCGCGCTCCTCCGGGGTGCCGTCGGCTATCACCTCCGACAGCGGGGTCCCCTCGATCCACTCGGTCACCAGCACCTGGTCGCCCTGGTGCACCACGTCCGGCACGACCACGTCCTCGTCGCCGTCGAAGGCGTCCGCGTGCGTCCGCTGGGCCTCGGCCTCCAGCTCGTAGTCCAGCTCCTCCGAGACCCGGTCGCGCAGCTCCTTGATCAAGGGCTTGATGTCCATGCCCGGGATCAGCGGCCCCAGCAGTCCGGCGAACCGGCTCAGCTGCTTCAGGTCCGACAGCAGGGCCTCGCCGGCCCCCGGGTACTGGACCTTGACCGCCACCTGGCGGCCGTCGTGCCACACCGCCCGGTGCACCTGCCCGATCGAGGCCGCCGCGGCGGGCTTGTCCTCGAACTCCTCGAACAGATCACGCCAGTCCGCGCCGAGCCGCTCCGCCAGCACCTGGTGCACGGTGGCCGCGGGCAGCGGCGGGGCCGCCTCCTGCAGCTTCGTCAGTGCGGCCCGGTAGGGTCCGGCGACCTCTTCGGGCAGTGCCGACTCGAAGACCGAGAGCGCCTGGCCGAACTTCATGGCGCCCCCCTTCAGCTCTCCCAGTACGCGGAACAGCTGCTCGGCGGTGCGCTGCTGGAGCTCACGCGCCACGATCTCCGCCGACTTGCCGCCGATCCGCTTGCCGAGCCCCCAAGTGGCCCGGCCCGCTATGCCGAGCGGCAGCGCGGCCAGCTTGACGGTACGGGTGACCGCCTTCCGGGGAAGATCAGACATGAGCCCCTCCAATTCCCAGACAGCTGAGCCGGAAGCGGCGTTCGGGGGAGTCCCCCGAAGTCCTTCCCGGCCAAAGGCATCCTGTCATGACCCTCCGCGCCCACCCCGCCCGAGTCTCTTGCCCGGAACCCTGGGTGAATCCGCCGGTCGGCAGACGACGGCCGCACCCATGGGACAGCATGGCGGTGGAGCGGGCCGCGTAATGCCGGTGGAGGAGCTGGGGATGGCGGGGCGGAGACCTTCGAGGCAGGAACTGATCCGGCGGCGCCGTTCCGTCGGCTTCATCGGCAGGCAGGGCGAGGTCAGTGCCTTCCGGGACGCCCTCAGACAACCCCCGGAGGAAGCGGCGCAGTTCCTCTTCCACATCCGCGGCCCCGGCGGCGTCGGCAAGTCGACCCTGGTACGGCACCTGGAGACCATCGCGCGCGAAGGTGGGGCGGTCACCGCGTACGTGGACGAGTCGGTCGCGGACGCCATTGAGACGATGGAGCTCGTCAGCGCCCAGTTCGCCCAGCGCGGCCTGGCCATGAAGGGCTTCGACAAGCTTCTGACCACCTACCGCCAGCGCCGCCACGAGGCCGACGCCGGACTCCTCGCGGCCGCCACCGGGCCCGACCCGGTGACCGCGGGCGCCCCGCCCCCGTCCCCTTCCAGCATGATCGCCTCGCAGCTCGGCCTTGCCGGGCTCGGCCTGATCCCGGGCGTCGGCGCGTTCACCGGCGCAGTCGACCCCCACCAGGTGGCCGCCGGCGCGGACCGGGCCAAGGCCCTCCTCAGCACCCGGCTGCGCAACCACGGCGACGTCGAGCTGGTCCTCTCCCCACTGGACACGCTGACCCCGGTGTTCCTCGAAGAGCTCGCCGAGGTGGCACGCAAACACCCGTGGATCGTGCTCTTCTTCGACACCTATGAGCGCACCGGCCCGATGCTGGACACCTGGCTGCGCGACGTGCTGGGCAGCGAACGCTACGGGGAGTTCCCCGCGAACGTGCTGGTCACCCTGGCCGGACAGTCGAAGCTCGCCGCCCGCACCTGGGAGGACTGGCACGATCTGGTCACCGACTGGCCGCTGGAGGTCTTCACCGAGCCCGAGGCACGCCTCCTCCTCACCGGAAAGGGAGTCACCGACGAGCGGGTCGTCGAGGTGATCCTGCGCCTGTCGGGACGCCTCCCGGTCCTGGTCTCCACCCTGGCCGAGACACAGCCGGGCACGGTGGAGGAGGTGGAGGAGATCGGGGACCCCAGCGGCACCGCCGTCGAGCGGTTCCTCAAGTGGGTGCCCGACCCCGCCCGCCGGGCCGCGGCCCTGGCCTGCGCGTTTCCGCAGGAGCTGGACGAGGACGTCTTCCGGGCCGCGGTCGAGGAGGAAGCAGCCGAACTCTTCGGCTGGCTCCGGTCGATGCCCTTCGTCACCGACCGCTCGGGCCACTGCCGCTACCACGAGGTGGTCCGCAGCGCGATGCTCCGCCTGCAGCGCAGGCAGTCCCCGATCCGCTGGGAGCAGCTCCACACCCGGCTGGCCGACGCCTTCCGGCGGCGCCGCGAGCACCTGGAGGAGGCGACGGCCCCGTCCGAGGGCTGGTGGTCGGACGAAACCTGGCGCGGCCACCGCCTGGAGGAGGCCTACCACCGGCTCTGCGCCGACCCACGCACAGCCCTCCCGGCCGTCCTCCGGGACCTGGTTGACGCCTACGACCACGACATCACCACCCTCCACCGCTGGGTCGCGGCACTGGCCGCCGCGGCCCGCGACACGGACTCCCAGGCCCTGACCCGCTGGTCCGAGGACCTCCGCGCGGCCCTGGACCAGCCCGCCCCGGGCATCGCGGTTCTGACCCTCCTCCTGACCCGGGCCGGCCTCGCTCCCGAGGACAGGTCCCTGGCCCTGACCCTGCGCGGCCGGGACCGCCGCCTCGCAGAGGACTACGCGCAGGCCGTTGCCGACTACACCCAGGCCCTTGCCCTGGACCCGGGGGCCGAGCGTGCCTACCTCGGCCGGGCAGTGACCCACCTGCTCACATCGAGCGAGGACGAGGCGATCGCGGACTACACCCGGGTCATGGAAATCAATCCCGGCCACGTTTCCAGCCTGGTCAGCCGCGGGATGCTGTATCGCTGGGCCGACAGGTGCGAAGAGTCCCTGGCCGACTTGAACCGTGCGATGGAGTTCGTCCCGGACGATCAGCAGGCGCTCACGGACCGCGGCGCCACCTATCACGCGATGGCCCGATACGAGGAAGCCCTGGCCGACTTCACGCGCGCCCTCGCAACCCAACCCGTTGACGCGGCCCAGACCTTGGTGCATCGGGCCGGCACCTTCGAGTCGATGGGGCGCTACGAGGAGGCGTTCGACGATTACAGGCAGGCCGTCGCACTTTCCCCGGACGACGGCTCGGCCTTCCTCCGCCGCGGCCTCGCCCACCGGAAGGTGGAGAGGTACGAAGAGGCCCTGGCCGACTTCACGCGGGCTGTCGAGCTGAGGCCCGACGACGCCCGTCCCGTTGCCTGGAGAGCCGACGCGTACCGCGAACTGAGGCAACACGAGGCCGCGTTGGCGGACTACAGCCGGGCGATCGAACTCGACCAGGGCTACGGCTGGGCCCACACCGGCCGCGGCCAGGTCTTCCTGTCGCTGGAACGATACGACGAGGCCCTGAGCGACTTCGATCGCGCCATCGCCCACGAGCCGGACGAGCCGTTGGGGTTCTTCCTGCGCGCGATGACGTGGGTGAAGCTCGGCGGATTCGAGCGGGCTCTCGCGGACTACGACCGGCTCCAGGACCTGAGCTCTGAGAAGGGTTGGGGCATCAGACGAAGGGGTGACTGCCACCGCATGCTGGGCGCGTACGAGGAGGCCCTGGCCGACTACGGTCGCGCGGTCGAGATCCTTCCCACCAGCGCCTCCACGCTCACGGCCCGCGGTCTGGCCCACCGTCTGCTCGGCCACTATGACGAGGCGCTCGCCGACCTCGCCCGTTCCATCGAACTCGACCCCGATGACGCGTGGACGCACTACGAGATGGCCGTTGTCATGGCCGTGCTCCGACACCCGGACCGTGACCGCCACCTGACGCGCGTGGTGGAACTGCGGAGCGCTCCTGATGCCGAGGTGCCGGGTGTCCTCGAAGCGGACAGTCTTCTGCTCGCCCACTGCCTGAGGTCCGATGGGGAGCGGGCCGAGCAACGCTTCGCGGAGTTCCTGGAAGCCGCTCCGCTCCCCGGGCAGCTGCGCGCGCTGATCGTCAATCTCCGCAGCCTCGTCCCCGTGGTCCCCTCGGCCGAGACCCGCATCGCGCGGTACTGCCAGGTCGTCGAGGAGCGGATCGCCGCGCTTCCCCAGTAGCCCCCTCATGCCCCCACCCCCTGCCCCGCCGGGACGCTCGCCGCCGCGCACGGGCAGTCGGGGTGCGGGTGGACCGGGGTGGACTGCCAGTCGAGGGTGGGGAGGGAGGCCTCCCAGCGGGTGGCGGTGGAGGCGGGGAGTTCGCCGTCGAGGAAGGACAGGGCGTGGGCCGCGGCCAGGCCGGCCACGGCGGTGGACAGGCCCAGGTCACAGGCGGCGGCCGTGCGGCGGCGGTGGGCCGAGCGCCACTGGACCAGCATGCGCGGCCAGGCCGGGTCCCGGTCGATCCGGTCGCGCTCCATGCAGCCGGCGCACGCCGTGGCTCCGGGGAGGACCAGCGGTCCCACCAGCCCGGTCCCCTCCAGTACCCCCGCGTACAGGTGAGGGGTGCCGGTGGTGACCCAGTCGGCCGCCGTCTGTGGATCAGGGGCCCAGGACTGCAGCCCGTCACGGGGCGCGACCACCACCAGGGCCAGCCCCGGCTCCGGTCCCTCGCTCTCCCCGGTCCGCGGCCCGCGTCCGGGGGCGGCGTCGCGGACCGCCGTCCGCGCGGCCTCGGCGCGCAGCCGTCCCACACTGCCGGGGCCCAGACCGCCCGGCGCCACGTCCGCCGGCTGCGTGCGGCCCCCGTCGAGCACCTCGACCCGGCCGATGCCCGCTCCCGCCAGGACCGAGGCGATCACCGCGCCCACCCGGCCGCTCCCGCGCACTTGAACCCGTATCACCCGGCGGGCGGCGACCCCCTGTAAGTCCCCGCCCGGCCGGGGGCGGACCAAGGACAGCGACCCCAGATCCGGGCCGAGCCGTTCCAGGGTCTCCGGGCGGTCCCGCACCGCCTGGGCGCGGGGGCCGCCCGCGGTGGCGTCGTCGAGCAGCCCGGCCATCGCCAGCCTGCGCACCACCTCGTCGACCAGGCCGTCCGGGAGCCCCATCCCCTTGCCCTCCGACCGCAGCAAGTCCATGCCCCGCGTCCCGTCGATCAGGTCCAGGAGCGCGCCCGTCGCCGTGTCCACCGGTCCGAGCACCACCGCATGTGCGGGCGTCACACCGAATTGCACCGTCTGCAGATCCCGCCAGGCCCGTGCCAGCGCCGGCTTCACCTTCGGATACATCGCTGTCCTCCCTCGATTCACGGTTCGTTCCGCGCGCCGCATTCCCTTGGATCCGCTCGGTTCGATCAGTTCGATCGGTTCGCTTGATTGCCGGGTCCGCCGGGTCCGCGTCGCTTTCCGCAAGATTGCCCGGCTGGCGAAAGGCCTGCATGAGTTTGTCCACAGGCGAGGGGTATTAGGTATATGAAATGAATGGTGGGCGTTCTTTGTCGCGCCCGTGCCGCCGACTGCGCATCGGTTCGTGTCAGACCCAGGGCGGGGCGGGACTTCCGCCGTGGCGAGCGGGTACCGTCATGGCGTGTCCGCCGATCCACCTCAGCGCGCCGTCGAAGTCCGCCGGAGCGCACGCCGCCGAAGGACCGTATCCGCCTACCGCGAGGGTGACCGTACGGTCGTCCTCATCCCTGCCCGGATGTCCGAGGCCGAGGAGCAGCGCTGGGTGGGCGTCATGCTCGACAAGCTGGCGGCGCAGGAGAGCAAGCGGACCCTGGGGGACGCGGAACTCGCCGAGCGCGCCGAGCGCTTGTCCGAGCAGTACTTCAGCGGCCGCGCCCGCCCCCGCACGGTCCGCTGGGTCACCAATCAGAACACCCGCTGGGGCTCCTGCACCCCGGCCGAAGGCAGCATCCGGCTCTCGCACCGCATCCAGGGCATGCCGGAGTACGTCGTCGACTACGTGCTGCTGCACGAGCTGGCGCACCTCCTCGTGCCCGGCCACGGTCCCAGCTTCTGGGAACTCCTGGAGGCGTACCCGCGCACCGAGCGGGCGCGCGGGTACCTCGAAGGAGTCGTCGCCGCGGAACGCCTGCCGAAAGTCCCTGCCGCCCGCGAGGAATGATCCATATTTGTCCGCTATATACCCGTCATGTCACGCCTCGTGATATGTACCGGGTCGGTACCGACTTGGCCGGATGTCCGAGGTTGCCGTTAGCCTGAGCGGCACGCATTCACAGTCGGGATGGGGGACGGTCTTACGTATGGCCAGGGAATTCCAACGCGGTCACAAGGCCAAAATCAGTGATCTGACAGCGGGCACAGACCTCTATGTGGGTGTCCAGATCGCCGGGCCAGGACTCGCCATCGACATCAGCTGCTTCGGCCTCGACGTCAACGAACAGCTCTCGGACGACCGCTACTTCGTCTTCTTCAACCAGCCGAAGTCGCCGGAGGAGTCCATCCAGCAGCTCGGCACGCAGGCCGGCGACACGGAATCCTTCCGGGTGACCCTGGACCGCATTCCGGCCAACATCCACAAGCTCTCCTTCGCCGCCTCGATCGACGGCGCCGGGCAGATGTCGCAGATCGGCCCCGGCTACATCCGCATCGTGGCGGGTGGCGAGGAGGTCGTCCGGTACTCCTTCTCGGGCTCGGAGTTCAGCACCGAGCGCGCGCTGATGATCGGCGACTTCTACCTCAAGGACGTGTGGCGCTTCGCCGCCGTCGGCCAGGGCTTCGACGGCGGGCTCGCCGCGCTGCTCCAGAACTTCGGCGGCGAGGTCGCCGAGGAGGAGCAGCCCGCACCGCAGGCGCAGGCCCCGGCCGCGACGCCCGGCTTCGCCCCGCCCCCGCAGGCCGCCGCCCCGGCGCCCTCCTTCGGCGCTCCCGCGCAGGCGCAGCCCCCGGCCCCGGCGCCCTCCTTCGGCGCGCCGGCCCAAGCGCCGGCCCAGGCCCCGCCGCAGGCCCCTGCCCCGGCACAGGCCCCGGCCCCCGCGCCGTACCAGCAGCCCGTCCACGCGGCCCCCACCATGGCCGCGCCGATGGGCGCCCCCCTGGCCCCGCCCGCCCCCGCGCCCTACGGGCAGGTCCCGCCGCCCGCCCCGGCCCCCGCGCCGTACGGGCAGCAGCCGCAGCCCTCGTACGGCCAGGTCCCCGGCCAGCAGCAGCCCCCGTACGGCCAGCAGCCCGGCTTCGGCCAGCAGCCCCAGGGCTACGGCCAGCCCGCGCAGGCGGTGCCCGCCGCCGGCGCCGGACTCGCCGCCGCCCTCCAGCCGTACAAGGAAGCCCCCACCGGCGCCCGGTGGACCCCGCAGAACCAGCAGCTCATGCGCGTCGACCTGGCCATGGGCGGCCAGGCCGTCCTCGCCCGCCAGGGCAGCATGGTCCTCTACCAGGGCAAGGTCGACTTCAGCTACAAGGGCGCGGGCTTCGCCGGCCGCGTCGTCGGCAACGCCACCGGCCAGGAGATGCAGCTGATGCGCTGCGCCGGCCGCGGCCAGGTCTTCCTCGCGGAGGAAGGCGCCCACCTGCACGCCATCGAGCTCCAGGGCGACGCCATCTGCGTCTCCGCCGAGAACGTGCTCGCCTTCGACGAGTCGCTCCAGCACGAGGTCCGCCGCATCGAGGGCCACGGCATCCCGGGCGGGGCCCTGTTCACCATGCAGTTCCAGGGCACCGGCACGGTGATCGTCAAGACGCACGGCGTGCCCGTCGTCCTGCCCGTCACCCCGACCACCTTCGCGGACAGCAACGCCATAGTCGCGTGGTCGGCCGCCTCCCAGGTGATCATCTCCAGCCAGGTCCGGCTGCGCCGCAACGCCTACCCCGGCCACAGCGGGGAGACCGTGAACCTCCAGTTCCGCGGCGCTCCCGGCAACTTCATCGTCGTCCAGCCGTACGAGGTCTGAGGGAGCCCCACATGAATGCCATGAACGCAATGAACCAGCAGCTCGCGGGCTACGCCCCGACCCCCGTCACGGCCCGCATGGAGAACCACGGCCGCGCGATGCTCAAGGTCGCCATGCAGAGCGGCCAGGACCTCTTCGCGCGCACCGGATCGATGGTCGCCTACGAGGGCTTCGTGCAGTACGAGCCCAACCCGCCGGCCGTCCGCCAGATGGCCTCGCAGTGGCTCACCGGCGAGGGCGCTCCGCTCATGAAGTGCACGGGCGACGGCCTGCTCTACCTCGCCGACTACGGCGCGGACGTCGTCGTGATCAACCTCAACAACGACTCGCTCTCCGTCAACGGCACCAACCTGCTCGCCTTCGACGCCCACCTCCAGTGGGGCGTGGAGCGGGTCAAGGGCATGGCCAAGTTCGCCGGCCAGGGCCTGTTCAACGTGTCGGTCGCCGGCACCGGCTGGGTCGCGATCACCTCGCGCGGCACGCCGATCGTGGTCGACTGCGGCCGCGGCGACGACGAGACGTACGTCGACCCCGACGCGCTCGTCGCCTGGTCCCCGAACCTCAAGGTCAAGGGCAAGCGCAGCTTCAAGGCCTCGTCCATGCTCGGCCGGGGCAGCGGGGAGGCCTACCAGATGGCCTTCTCCGGCCAGGGCATCGTCGTCGTACAGCCCAGCGAGGACAGCACCGACCGGCTCCGGGCCCGGGGCTGAGGGGGAGAAGACACACCATGCAGAGCTCACTTTTCGCCCACGCAGAGGCGCAGTCCCAGGAGCGGTACGCCGTCCAGAACCCGCAGCTGCTGCGGGTCTCACTGAGCGGTTCCGACGACGTCCTCGCCCGCAAGGGCGCGATGGTCGCCTACCAGGGGATCATCGACTTCGACGGCGAGTACCAGAGCACCACCCAGCGCAATGCCCGCGCCCGCACCGGCGAGGGCCTCGACCTGATGCGCTGCTCCGGTCAGGGCACGGTCTACCTCGCCAACCTGGCGCAGTACGTCCACGTCGTGGACGTGGACCAGGAAGGCCTCACGGTCGACAGCAGTTACGTGCTGGCCCTGGACTCCACCCTGCACACCGAGGCCATCGCGGTGGACAGCCAGTACGGGATCTCCGGCTCCGGCAAGTACCAGCTCAACATCACCGGCCGCGGCAAGGTCGCGCTGATGACCTCCGGGCAGCCGCTGATGCTGCAGGTCACGCCGGACAAGTACGTCAACGCCGACGCGGATGCCATCGTCGCCTGGTCCACCTCGCTGCGCGTGCAGATGCAGGCTCAGACGCACTCCACCGGCGTCTGGCGGCGCCGTGGCAACACCGGCGAGGGCTGGGAACTGAGCTTCCTCGGCACCGGTTTCGCCCTGGTCCAGCCGAGCGAGGCCCTCCCGCCGCAGAACGCCCAGATCGGCCAGGGCGCGGCAGCGCAGTTCGGTATGGGCCAGCACGGCGCCCACGCGCAGAACCAGAACAACGCCTGGAACTGATCCGGGTACGGACGGATCCGGTTACGGACGGACGGAAGGGGCGGCCCCGCATCGGCGGGGCCGCCTCTTCCTCCTGTTCCCACCGGCTCAGAGCCGCGCGAGGGTCGCCTCCAGCAGCCGCACCACCGAGGTGTCGGCCACCTCCGCCACCTGGGCGTACGGGAACCAGCGCAGGTCCAGCGACTCGTCGCTGATCGCTTCGAGGGCACCGGCGGGCGCCAGCACCGCGTACTGCACGTCCAGGTGCCAGTTGCACGGAGCCGGGATCGGGTGCCGGTCCAGGCGCACCGGGCCGCCGGGCAGCAGGGTCAGCCCCTCGGCGATGCCCGACTCCTCCACGGCCTCGCGCATCGCGGCCCCGGCGATGGTCGTGTCACCGGGCTCGCAGTGGCCGCCCATCTGGAGCCACATGCCGAGCTTCTTGTGCAGGGTCAGCAGGACGCGCTCGTGCTTCGGGTCGATCACCAGCGCGCTGCCGGTCACGTGCCCCGCCTGGCAGGGCTTGTAAACCCCGTCCGGGTGGGCGGCCAGGTGCTCCAGGTACACGTCGCGCAGCTCGGGCTGGTCCTCGTAGGACTTCAGGACCAGCACCGTGTCGTCGTACAGGCTCACTTCTTGTCGTCGCCGTCCTGCTCGCGCTTCTGGGCGGCCTCGCCCAGCATCTTGTCGATCTCGGAGAAGTCCAGCTGCTCGCGGTGCACGAACCCGTCCGGGTCGTCCAGGTCGGAAGCGGTCGGCAGCATGTCCGGGTGCTCCCACAGCCCGTCGCGCCCGTCCACGCCGCGCGCGTCGGTGAGCGAGGCCCACAGCCGCGAGGCGTCGCGCAGCCGGCGCGGCCGCAGCTCCAGTCCGATCAGCGTGGCGAAGGTCTGCTCCGCCGGGCCGCCCGAGGCGCGCCGCCGGCGCATGGTCTCGCGCATGGCGTCGGCCGAGGTCAGCCGGGGCTTGGCGGCCTCGTGCACGACCGCGTCCACCCAGCCCTCGACCAGCGCGAGCGCCGTCTCCAGGCGGGCCAGCGCGGCCTTCTGCTCGGGGGTGTCCTGCGGCTGGAACATGCCGCCCTGGAGTGCTTCCTGAAGCTGCTCCGGGTTCGACGGGTCGAGCTGGCCGACCACGTCCTCCAGCTTCGAGGTGTCGACCTTGATGCCCCGCGCGTACCCCTCGACCGCACCGAAGAGGTGCGAGCGCAGCCACGGCACGTGCGCGAAGAGCCGTGCGTGCGCGGCCTCGCGCAGCGCCAGGTACAGCCGTACCTCGTCGGAGGAGACGCCCAGGTCCTTGCCGAAGCTCTCGATGTTCAGCGGCAGCAGGGCGGCCTTGCCGGCCGGCCCCAGCGGGAGCCCGACGTCGGTCGAGCCCACGACCTCGCCCGCGAGGGTGCCCACGGCCTGCCCGATCTGCTGACCGAACATGGCCCCGCCCATGGAGCGCATCATCCCGAGCAGCGGGCCCGCCATGGCCTGCATCTCCTCGGGCAGGACGCCGCCCATGGCCGCACCGACGCGCTCGGCGACCGGGTCCACGAGCTCCTTCCACACCGGCAGGGTCGCCTCGACCCATTCGGCGCGGCTCCACGCCACGGCGGTGGCGGCGCCCGAGGGCAGCGAGGTGACGTCGTCGAGCCAGTGGTCGGCGAGGCGCACGGCCTCCTCGACCGCCGACTTCTCGGCGAGGCCGACGCTTGCGTCCTTGACCCCGTCCGCGGTGCCCTGGGCCACGGTCTGGCGGGCGATGTCCTTGGCCATGTCCCAGTTGACGGGGCCGCCCTCGTAGCTCAGCATCTGGCCGAGCTGCTGGAAGGCGGCGCCGAGGTCGTTCGGGTTCATGGAACCGAACATCGCGGCGAAGGGGTTGTCGGCGTCTCCCGGGGCGCCGGAGCCGCCGGGCAGGCCGGCGCCGCCGGGCAGGCCCGTGCCGAACCCGAACGGATTCGGGCCGCTCTGACCGCCCTGGTTGCCCTTCTTCTTGCCCTCGTCGCCGTTGTCCGGCTCCTCGGGCGGAAGGCCGAATCCGAATGGGGTGTCGCTCACGGGTTTCCTCGGCTCGTAGGGCCGCCGGCGGGAACCGGCGGGCAATGGTTCGACAACAGTGCTTCGACAACACCACCCAGCGTAGACACCAGACCCGCTTCCGGGCTCGGTGCTCCGCTGACTCCTGGGCTGCGGCAGGATGGACATCAACTGGTGGGTCCGCGTCACGGCGCGTCCCTACTGAAGACAACCGCTGGAGACGCCTGGTGAGTTCCCCAGATCCGCACGCTTTGGACGAACAGGGCCCGGAAGACCGCCCTGAGCACGGCGAGGACGCCCCCGGCGTTCGCCGGACGCGAAACCCGGGCGGCTCCGCGCGCCGAGGCCCCGTGATCGCCGTGACCGGCGCCGCTTCGGGGGTCGGGGCGGCCCTGGTGACCAGGCTGGCCGCGTCCGACGAGGTCAAGCAGGTCGTCGCGATCGACGAGCGGCGCGGGGACTGCACCGACGCGCAGTGGCACCTCCTGGACGTACGGGACCCCGCGATCGCGGAGAAACTGCGCGGCGCGGACGTCGTGGTGCACCTCGCCCTCGACCTCGACCTGGAGACGGACCCGGCAGCCCGTACGGCGTACAACGTGCGGGGGACCCAGACCGTGCTCACCGCCGCCGCGGCGGCCGGGGTGCACCGGGTCGTGCTCTGCACCTCGGCGATGGTCTACGGGGCCCTGCCGGACAACGACATCCCGCTCTCGGAGGACGCCGAGCTGCGCGCCACCGCCGAGGCCACCGGCGTGGGCGACCTGCTGGAGATCGAGCGGCTGGGCCGCCGGGCGCCGCGCGCGCACCCCGGCCTGAACGTCACCGTGGTCCGCCCGGCCGTACTGGTCGGCGGCACGGACACCGCGCTGACCCGCTACTTCGAGTCCCCGCGCCTGCTGGTGGTCGCGGGCTCCCGCCCGACCTGGCAGTTCTGCCACGTCGAGGACCTGGTCAGCGCGCTGGAGTACGCGGCCCTGGAGAAGGTCGAGGGAGAGCTGGCGGTCGGCTGCGAGGGCTGGCTGGAGCAGGAAGAGGTCGAGGAGCTGAGCGGGATCCGCCGCATGGAGCTCCCGTCGGCCGTGGCCCTGGGCGCGGCGGCCAGGCTGCACCGGATCGGCCTCACCCCGTCCCCGGCGGGGGACCTCGCGTACACGATGCACCCGTGGGTGGTCAGCGTCAGCAGGCTGCACGCCGCGGGGTGGCGGCCGCGCTGGACCAACGAGGAGGTGCTGGCGGAGCTGCTCCAGGAGGTCGCGGGGCGGCACACCGTCGCGGGGCGCCGGCTGGGACGCAAGGACGCCACGGCCGCCGGTGCCGCGGGGGCGACGGTCGCGCTGCTGGGCGCCGCCGCGGCGATCCGTGCCGCCCGTCGGCGCCGGGGCATCTGACCCCGGCGGGGTCGGGGGCGGCCTCCGGCGCGGCGCCGCTCCCGGGGGCGCCGCCCCCGGACCCCCGCGCCTCACACGCCGGCGGGGCTGGATCGTGCCGGGGTCGGCCTGCCCCGTGCGGGCCGGTGGGGCTGAAAGACCGCCTCGAACGCCGCCGGGGCTGGATATCGCCGGGTTCTGTCCGGGCCGCCACCAGGCGGTTTCTGTAGGAGGCTCCCAAGGGGGCCGGTGGGGACCTGGTGAAACTGCTATTCCGCCGGGTCGGCGGCTAGGGCACGATGGAAGGTATGGCACCGCACTTCGACCACCCCGGCGAGTACGCCGCTCCGGACCCGATCCGGCTGCTCGAAATCCGTGAGACCCCGCTCTCGATCGACGAGGTCTTCCAGGCCGTCGGCGACGATGCGACGGGCGGTACGACGCTCTTCGTCGGCACGGTGCGCGACCACGACAGCGGGGCGGACGTCGACCAGCTCGGCTACTCCTGCCACCCCTCGGCCGAGGCCGAGATGCGCCGCGTCGCCGAGCGCGTCGTGGAGAAGTACCCGGTCCGCGCCCTCGCCGCCGTCCACCGCATCGGCGACCTGGCCGTCGGCGACCTCGCGGTGATCGTCGCGGTGTCCTGCCCGCACCGCGGTGAGGCCTTCGAGGCCGCCCGGATGCTGATCGACGACCTCAAGCACGAGGTCCCGATCTGGAAGCACCAGACCTTCGCGGACGGTACGGAGGAGTGGGTCGGCGCCTGCTGACCCAGAGCCCGGCGCGGCCGGTCGACGGACGGAGTCCGGCGCAGGCGGCCGAAGCCTGTGAGGCGCCCCTGGCGCCGAGCAGTGCGAGGGGGCCGTGCAGGATGGGTCCTCAAGCACGAGGTCCCGATCTGGAAGCACCAGACCTTCGCGGACGGTACGGAGGAGTGGGTCGGCGCCTGCTGAGGCGCGGGCCGGTAGGTCCGAGGGCAGGCCGGCGGACGGAGCCCGGCGCGGCCTGCCGAAGCCTGTGGGGTGCCCCCGGCGCCGAGCAGTGCGAGGGGGCCGTGGAAGATGGGCTTGCCCCGTTCGGACGCGCAACACGCCCTCGATTTGCGTAACCCCCTCCCGGGCAGCAGCGTTGAAGCCACCAACAACACGTACTTCGGGGTAGGGAGACACGCCCATGGCGTCTTTGGCGTGGTTGCTGATTCCGTTGTTCGCCGCGATCGGAGCGGCGATATGGGGCAGCTGGGCGGCGCGCGACCGCACTGCCGGCGACATATCCGAGCTCGCGGGTTACGCGCGGTTCCGTGAGGCCATGGGCCAGAACGAACCGGGCGCGGTGAAGGCGGACGCGGACGCGCAGCGCAAGAAGGACACGGTCGACTCCGTCTGACGCCGCGGCGGGCCCCGTACGGACCGGCCCCGGGGGCCGCTCTTCAGGGCCGTCACGTACTGTCGATCCATGCCACGCCGCACTGCGACGATGCTCGCCTCCACCCTCATGCTGTTCGCGCTGCTCTGCGCGGGAGTGTTCATGAAGGCCCCGTACTCCGAGATGAGCCCGGGCCCGACCGTGAACACGCTCGGGGACTCGCACGGCGAGCCCGTCCTGAACATCTCGGGGCACAAGACGTACCCGACCAACGGGCACCTGAACATGACGACGGTCCGCGTCACCGGTGCGGACTACGACATGAACCTGCTGGAGGCCGTGTACGGCTGGGCAGCGGGCGACAACATCGTCGTGCCGCACGAGAACCTGTACCCGGACGGCAAGACGGAGCAGCAGTCCACGCAGGAGAACGCCGAGGAGTTCAGCCAGTCGCAGGAGAGCGCCAAGGTGGCCGCCCTCAAGCAGCTCGGCATCCCGGTCGCCGCCCGCGTGATCGTCGCCTCCGTGGTCAAGGGCAGCCCCTCCGAGGGCAAGCTGCACGCCGGGGACGTCATCAAGGCCGTGGACGGGACGCCCGTCAAGGCTCCCGAGGACGTGGCCAAGCTGGTCACCAAGCACAAGCCCGGCGAGCCCGTCGAGTTCACCATCGTGCCCGCCCCCGAGGCCGCCGAGGCCGAGAAGGCCCACCGCGAGCCCACCGGCACGAAGAAGGTCACGATCATCGCGGGCAAGGCGGAGGGCGACGGTCACGCGGTCGTCGGCATCCGGGCCGGCACCGACCACACCTTCCCGTTCACCATCGACATCAAGCTCGCCGACGTCGGCGGCCCCAGCGCCGGCCTGATGTTCGCGCTCGGCATCGTCGACAAGCTCACCCCGGAGAACCTCACGGGCGGCAAGTTCGTCGCCGGCACCGGCACCATCGACGACGCGGGCAAGGTCGGCCCGATCGGCGGCATCCAGATGAAGACCATCGGCGCCCGCCAGGCCGGCGCCCAGTACTTCCTGACGCCCGCCGAGAACTGCGCCTCCGCGGCGGGCGACGTGCCCGACGGGCTGACGCTGGTGAAGGTCTCCACCATCGACGACGCCGTGAAGGCGCTGGAGAAGATCAGCAAGGGGGACACGGCCGGGCTGACGCAGTGCAGCGCCAAGCCCTGACCGTTCCCCCCGCCGGCCGACAAGATCCGAAAGAGACGACCTAGTCGAGGAAGGTCGCGGCCAGTGCCTCGGCGAGCCCCGGCACCAGCGTGGCGCCGGTCAGCACCTCGTTCGCCGAGTCCTTGTCCCGCAGCCGTACGGCCGACTCCCGCGATCCGTCGCGCAGGACGCCCACGGTCAGCCGTACCTCCTGCCGGTCCGGGTGGGAGGCGACCCATTTGGCCAGCTGCTTGTCGCTGAGCCCCTCCGGTACGGAGGACTCCGCCGACGGCGGCAGCATCAGACGCTCGACCGTCAGCGCGCAGCCGAGGATCGACGGGGGCCAGGCGATGGTCCCCAGGAACTTGTCCAGCGGAGTCCCGGCCGGCACCTCGTCCTGCTCGATCGGGGTGAGCTGGTTCTTGCCCGTGTCGTCCTGGTCGAGGCCGAGCTGGCGGGCGACGCCCGGCGCCTCCTTGCGCAGCTTGGCCGTGTCGACCAGGGCGAAGAGCCGGGCGGGCTTGTCCCAGCCGAGGGTGGAGGCGTACTCGTCGATTTCGAGGACGGCACGGGTCAGCGGGCTTGCCGCCATAGGGGTGCCGGGGGACGGCGAAAGGTTGGACATGGGCAACATCCTGCCTCCTTTCCACCCGATACCGGGAACTGACTAAAGCCTCAGTAAGTTCCATGAGTGGGCCCTACGATCGGGGGCCCATGCTTTGAAAACTCATCGCATCACTTACACACAGCGACTTTCGAGGTGCGCACCTTGGCTTTCCAGATGCCGGACCGCGGCGGAGGCCCCTCCGGGCCACGGATGAGAGTCGGCCGCCCGTCCCGGCGCGCCCGGACTCTTCTGATGACCTTGGGCGTGCTGGCCGTCCTGGCCATGGCGTTCATCATGTTCGCCGGCTTCTGGACGGACTGGCTCTGGTTCCGCTCCGTCAACTACTCCACCGTCTTCACCACCACCCTGTGGACCAAGGTCGGCCTCTTCGCCGTCTTCGGCCTCCTCATGTCGGGCGCCGTCGGGCTGAACATCTGGCTGGCCCACCGGCTGCGGCCGCCGCTCAGCGCGATGTCGCTGGAGCAGCAGAGCCTCGACCGCTACCGGATGACCGTCGCGCCGTACCGCAAGTGGCTGCTGCTCGGCATCTCCGCGCTGGTCGGCCTGATCGCGGGCGCCTCGGCGGCGGGCCAGTGGAAGACCTGGCTGATGTATGTGAACGGGGTGCCCTTCGGCACGAAGGACCCCCAGTTCAACCTGGACGTGTCGTTCTACACCTTCGACCTGCCCTGGTACCGCTTCCTGCTCGGCTTCGGCTTCGCCGCCGTCGTGCTCTCGGTCATCGCCGCCGCCGTCGTGCACTACCTCTACGGGGGACTGCGCGTCACCAGCCCGGGTGCGCGGGCCACCGCCGCGGCGACCGGCCACCTGTCGGTGCTGCTCGGCCTCTTCGTCACGCTCAAGGCGGTCGCGTACTGGCTCGACCGGTACGGCCTCGCCGTGAAGTCCAGCGACTTCAAGGCCGCGGACAACTGGACCGGCCTGCGCTACGTCGACGCCAACGCCTACCTGCCGGCCAAGACGATCCTCGTCGCCATCGCGGCGATCTGCGCGGTGCTGTTCTTCGCGACGCTGTGGCGCCGCACCTGGCAGCTCCCGGTCATCGGCTTCGGCCTGATGGTCCTCTCGGCGATCCTGATCGGCGGGCTGTACCCGGCGATCGTGCAGAAGTTCCAGGTCCAGCCGAACGAGCAGGCCAAGGAATCCCCGTACGTCCAGAAGAACATCAAGGCGACGCGCGACGCCTACGGGGTCGCCGACGCCTCGGTCACGGACTACCCGGGCCTGCCGGACCCCAAGGCGGACAAGAAGAAGCTCCGCCAGGACGCGAACACCACGGCGAGCATCCGCCTGCTCGACCCGAACATCGTGTCCCCGGCCTTCCAACAGCTCCAGCAGAACAAGGGCTACTACGGTTTCCCGGCCACGCTGGCGGTCGACCGGTACAAGGGCCAGGACACGGTCATCGGGCTCCGTGAGATCAACCTCGCGGGCATCCCGAAGAACAACTGGATCAACGACCACTTCCGTTACACCCACGGATACGGCGTGGTCGCGGCCAAGGGCACCGAGGTGACAGCGAACGGCGAGCCGCTGTTCACCGAGTCGGGCCTGCCCGCACAGGGCAACCTCGGCGAGTACGAGCAGCGGATCTACTACGGCGAGCAGACGAAGCAGTACTCGATCGTCGGCGGACCGCAGAAGGAGCTCGACTACGCCAACGACGCGGGCGAGAAGGAGACCACCTACCAGGGGGACAGCGGGGTGAGCCTGGGCAACCCGGTCAACCGCGCCGCGTACGCCCTGGCCTTCAGCGAGCCGCAGATCCTCTACTCCGGCGCCATCGACGACAAGTCGAAGATCCTCTACAACCGCACGCCCAAGGCCCGGGTCGAGGCGGTCGCCCCGTGGCTGACGATCGACGGAGCCGTGTACCCGGCGGTGATCGACGGCCGGGTCCAGTGGATCGTGGACGCCTACACCACCACCAACGGCTACCCCTACGCGTCCCGCACCCAGCTCGGGGACACGACGGCGGACTCGCTGACCAACTCCCAGCGCGCCGTGGTCGCGCAGGAGAACCAGGTCAACTACATCCGCAACTCGGTGAAGGCCACCGTCGACGCCTACGACGGCACGGTGAAGCTGTACCAGTGGGACACCAAGGACCCGGTCCTCAAGACGTGGATGAAGGCCTTCCCCGGTACGGTGAAGGAGAAGAAGGCGATCTCGCCGACCCTGATGGAGCACCTGCGCTACCCGCAGGACCTCTTCAAGGTCCAGCGTGAGCTGCTGACCCGCTACCACGTCACGGACCCGCAGACCTTCCTCAGCGGCAGCGAGGTCTGGGCGGTGCCGGACGACCCGACCACCAAGGCGGGGACGGCCGTTCCGCCGTACTACCTCTCCATGAAGATGCCGGGTCAGAAGGACCCCAACCAGGCCTTCTCCCTCACCACGACGCTCACGCCGAACGGCAGGGACAACCTGAGCGCCTTCATGGCGGTCAACGCCGATCCCACCACCGCGGACTACGGCAAGATCCAGTTGCTGAAGCTGCCCACCCAGAACCCGGTGGACGGCCCGAAGCTCGTCCAGGCGAGATTCAACTCCAAGCCGGAGATCGCCCAGGAGATCAACATCCTGAGCCGGGGCGATTCCCAGGTGGAGTACGGCAACCTGCTCACGGTTCCGCTCGACAAGGGAATGCTCTACGTCGAGCCGGTGTACGTGCGCGGTGGCGGCCTCAAGTACCCGCTGCTGAAGAAGGTCCTGGTGACCTACGGGGACCAGACGGCCTTCGAGGACACGCTGGAGAAGGCGCTGAACGTGGTGTTCGGGGCCGAGTCGGCGACCACCCCGCCGGGCGACGGGACGACGACCCCGCCGGGTGACGGGACCACCACCCCGCCGACCAGCCAGGACCCGACGGTCAAGGCGGCCCTCGCGGAGGCGCAGAAGGCGGTCGAGGACGCCGACAAGGCGCTCAAGGCCGGCGACTGGGCGGCGTACGGAAAGGCCCAGAGCGATCTGCAGGCCGCGCTGAAGCGGGCCATCGAGGCCGAGGCGAAGGTGGCGGCGCCCGCGCCCACCCCGACGCCCAGCGGATAGCGGTAATGGTTCCACCCCGCGTCGTGCTACTGTTGGTTTACCGACGCGGGGTGGAGCAGCTCGGTAGCTCGCTGGGCTCATAACCCAGAGGTCGCAGGTTCAAATCCTGTCCCCGCTACTGAAGACGAAGGCCCGGATCCGATGGATCCGGGCCTTCGTCATGCCCAATCGGGTTTTTCGCCGACTCGGGGTCACTGAGATGGGTGAGTTGGGGTGTGAGCGTGTTTGACTTGTCTCTCTGTGGGCATGTCGACAAAACGCTGTAGTGACCTCACTGACTGCGACATACCAGGTGTACGCGGGTAGCAGGTGATGCGACGATGGGATTTATGGGGGACAGGTCAACTCTGCTGGAGACAGGGCGGTTTGTGAGGGCGGACTCCGAATCGGATGCGGAGGCCGATGGGGCGGCTCAGGCCGTTGACGTGCGGACCGCGATGACCACGCGGGCAGTACGGACCACGGCCACGGCGCCGACCACGCCGGACGTGTCGGTCGACGCGATGTTCGACGACGCGGTCTTCGGGCTGACCGACGCGGCCGGCGACGCCGCGCTGGAGGCCCGGCACCGGGTCGCCGCCGACAAGGGGGACCCGGGCGCGATGAGCGTACTCGGGGCCCTCCTGCTGCGCCGCGGCGACCTCGCGGGAGCCGAGCCGTACCTGCGCGGGGCGACCGGCGAGGGCGACCGCGCGGCCGCCAACAACCTGGGCGTACTGCTGCACCAGCGCGGCTACCCCGAGGAGGCCGCCGGCTGGTGGCGCGTGGCCGCCGTGGCCGGATCCGCTCCCGCGGCGCACGCCCTGGGCCGCTACTACCGCGAGCGGGGCGACGAGCCCGCCGCCGAGTACTGGATGCGCCAGGCGGCGGAATCCGGCCATGCCCTGGGGGCCTACGGCCTCGCCGACCTGCTGGAGCACCGCGGGGACAAGGGCGTCGAGCGCTGGTTCAGGGCCGCCGCCGAGCAGGGGCACCGCGAGGCCGCGTACCGGCTGGCCCGGCACCTGAGGAAGGGCGACCCGGCCGAAGCCGAGCAGTGGTACCGGCAGGCCGCCGCGCGCGGGCACCGCCGCGCCGGGCTGCACCTGGGCGCGCTCCTGGAGGCGCGCGGGGAGCTGAAGGAGGCCGGCCGCTGGTACCTGACCTCCGCCAAGCAGGGCGAGCCGCGGGCCGCGTGCGCGCTCGGCTTCCTGCTGCGCGACGCCGGCGACCAGGAGAACGCGGCCACCTGGTGGCTGCGGGCCGCGCAGGACGGAGACGGCAACGCCGCGAACGCCCTGGGCGCACTGCACGCCGCGCGCGGCGAGACCCAGACGGCCGAGAAGTGGTACCGGGCCGCGATGGACGCGGGCGACCAGAACGGGGCGTACAACCTCGCGCTGCTCTGCGCCGCCCAGGAACGGACCGGACCGGCCGAGCAGTGGTACCGGCGCGCCGCGTACGCGGGACACCGCGAGGCGGCCAACGCGCTGGCCATCCTGCTGCTGCAGGGCGGTGACGCGGAGGGCGCGGAGCCGTGGTTCTCGAAGGCGGCGGAGGCGGGGAGCGTGGACGCCGCCTTCAACCTCGGGATCCTGTTCGCCAGCCGCGACGAGGACCGGACGGCCCTGAAGTGGTACGAGCGGGCCG
Source organism: Streptomyces sp. NPDC059957 (assembly GCF_042730015.1). Classification (NCBI taxonomy): domain Bacteria; kingdom Bacillati; phylum Actinomycetota; class Actinomycetes; order Kitasatosporales; family Streptomycetaceae; genus Streptomyces; species Streptomyces sp. NPDC059957. Next base: position 42,462 of record NZ_JBHWMB010000043.1, read on the forward strand.
CCTCGGCGGGACACACCGACGCGGCGCTCCAGGTCGGCATCGCGCTGGTCCGCGACGGCGAGGAGCGGGCGGCGGAACGCCACCTGCGGTGCGCGGCCGGCGGCGGCAGCGCGGAGGCCGCCTTCCGGCTGGCCGCGCTGCTGGAGTCGCTGGCGCCGCCGCCGGAGCCGGTGGCGCTGGGCGAGCCGCTGGGCGGGGCCGCGCGCACCGAGAGCGAGGAGTGGTACGAGCGTGCCGCCGAGCTGGGGCACCGCCGTGCCCAGGTCCGGGTCGGCATGCTGGCCGCCGCGCGGGGCGAGCTGGCGGCCGCCGCGCGGTGGTACCGGGAGGCGGCGGAGGCCGGCTCCCGCAACGGCGCCTTCAACCTGGGGCTGCTGCTGGCGCGCGAGGGCAACGAGCCCGAGGCGGCGCTGTGGTGGACCCGGGCGGCGGTGGCCGGACACGGGCGGGCGGCGCTGCGGCTGGGACTGCTCGCGGCCCGGCAGGGAGACCTCACGGAGGGGCAGAAGTGGTGCGTCCGGGCCATGGAGCTGGGCCCGGCCGAGGTCTCGGAGCGGGCCGGCCGGCTGCGCGAGGCCCTGGCCGAGGAGCTGTCCGCGTAGGTGTCCGGCAGGTGTCCGCGTAGGGCCCGCCAACTGATTTGCATCTGCCGTCCCCGTTCACGTAGAGTCAGGTTTACCGACGCGGGGTGGAGCAGCTCGGTAGCTCGCTGGGCTCATAACCCAGAGGTCGCAGGTTCAAATCCTGTCCCCGCTACTGAAGGCTCGAAGGCCCGGATCCTCTGGATCCGGGCCTTCGGTCGTTTCTGAGTGCAATGCGCGAAGGATGCGATGTGCGAAAAGGAGGGCCGGGGCTCAGTGAGCCCCGGCCCTCCTTCGTGTTTCAGTCCCTCAGGCGCCGGCGCAGTTCGGGCACACCCCGCGGTACGTGACCTCGACCGCCGACACCACGAAGCCGAAGCGCTCGGTGTCCGGCAGGTCGGCCAGCGGGTTGCCCGCCGGGTGCACGTCGCGGATCGCCCCGCACTGCGCGCACACCAGGTGCTGGTGGGGGCGGTGGGCGTTCGGGTCGTACCGCTTGGCGCGCCGGTCCGTGGAGACTTCCAGGACCTCGCCCAGGGTGACGAGCTCGCCCAGCGTGTTGTAGACGGTCGCGCGGGAGATCTCCGGCAGCCTGTCCACGGCGCGCGCGTGCACCTCGTCGGCCGTCAGGTGAACGTGGTCACCGTCGAGCACCTCGGCCACGACGCGCCGCTGTGCGGTCATGCGCCATCCGCGTCCGCGAAGTCGTTCCAGCAGGTCACTCATGCACGCCAGCCTAACAGTGAGGGGATTCGGTGTAACTCCCGAATCTGTGTCGACTTGGATGTCGGCTTGACTTAGACAAAGTCCATCGTAGGATCGGTTACGTTAGGGCGCAGGACAGGTTTGCAGCAAATTTACGCAGGAGGCGCAACGTGACGCAGGGACCGCTCACCACGGAGGCCGGAGCTCCGGTCGCCGACAACCAGAACAGCGAGACCGCCGGCATCGGCGGACCCGTTCTGGTCCAGGACCAGCTGCTGCTGGAGAAGCTCGCGCACTTCAACCGCGAGCGCATCCCGGAGCGCGTGGTGCACGCCCGTGGCGCCGGTGCGTACGGCACGTTCACGCTGACCCGTGACGTCTCGCAGTGGACCCGCGCGAAGTTCCTGTCCGAGGTCGGCAAGGAGACCGAGACCTTCCTGCGGTTCTCCACCGTCGCCGGCAACCTCGGCTCGGCCGACGCCGTGCGCGACCCCCGCGGCTGGGCGCTGAAGTTCTACACCGAAGAGGGCAACTACGACCTCGTCGGCAACAACACCCCGGTGTTCTTCATCAAGGACGCCATCAAGTTCCCCGACTTCATCCACACCCAGAAGCGCGACCCGTACACGGGCTCGCAGGAGGCGGACAACGTCTGGGACTTCTGGGGTCTGTCGCCCGAGTCCACCCACCAGGTGACCTGGCTGTTCGGTGACCGCGGCATCCCGGCGTCCTACCGCCACATGAACGGCTTCGGCTCGCACACGTTCCAGTGGAACAACGAGGCCGGCGAGGTCTTCTGGGTCAAGTACCACTTCAAGACCGACCAGGGCATCAAGAACCTCACCCAGGCCGAGGCCAACCAGCTCGCCGGTGAGGACCCCGACTCGCACCAGCGCGACCTGCGCGAGTCCATCGAGCGCGGCGAGTTCCCGTCCTGGACCGTGCAGGTCCAGATCATGCCGGCGGCCGAGGCGGCCGACTACCGCTTCAACCCGTTCGACCTCACCAAGGTGTGGCCGCACGCGGACTACCCGCTGATCGAGATCGGCAAGCTGGAGCTCAACCGCAACCCGGAGAACGTCTTCGCCGAGGTCGAGCAGTCGATCTTCTCCCCGGCGCACTTCGTCCCCGGCATCGGTCCGTCCCCGGACAAGATGCTCCAGGGCCGTCTCTTCGGCTACGGCGACGCCCACCGCTACCGCGTCGGCATCAACGCCGACCACCTGCCGGTGAACCGTCCGCACGCCACCGAGGCGCGCACCAACTCCCGCGACGGCTACCTGTACGACGGCCGCCACGCGGGCGCCAAGAACTACGAGCCGAACAGCTTCGGCGGCCCGCACCAGACGGACCGTCCGCTGTGGCAGCCGGTCGCGCTGACGGGCGGCACGGGCAACCACGCCGCGCCGGTCCACAGCGAGGACAACGACTTCGTCCAGGCGGGCAACCTCTACCGCCTGTACTCGGAGGACGAGAAGACCCGCCTGATCGAGAACCTCTCCGGCTTCATCGCCAAGGTCTCCCGCGACGACATCGTCGAGCGCGCGATCAACAACTTCCGTCAGGCGGACGGTGACTTCGGCAAGCGTCTCGAGGCTGCGGTCCAGGCCCTCCGCGCCTGATCGACGCCTTGCCGTAGCAGGCCGACGGGCCGGCGCTCCCCGAGGGGGGCGCCGGCCCGTCGGCCGTTCCTACGCGGGAACGGAGGCGGGTACGGAGGTGCGCCGCGCCGGTGCCCAGCAGCGGATGACATCGCGTACGGACACGATGCCCACCGGGCCGCCGTGCTCCAGGACGATCAGATGCCGGAAGCCGCCGTGGGCCATCGCCTCGGCGGCTTCCTGTACGGTGGCGTCCGGGGTGCAGAAGACCACGTTGTTGGTGGTGTGCGCGCCCACGGACTCCCGGTCGGGATCGTGGCCCGCGCCGATCGAGTTGAGGATGTCGCGCTCGGTCAGGATGCCGATGCCGCTGTTGTCGGGATCGAGGACGACGGCGGCGCCGACGCGCCGGCCGGACATCAGGCAGGCTGCCTGCCGCAGGGTGTGAGTGGGTCCGAGGGTGAGGATCACGGTGCTCATGGCGTCGCGGACGAGCATGAAGAGAGCCACCTCCTGGTGAGTCCCTCCGCTTGGGTGGGTGCGCACGAAGGGCCGCACTTAGAGAAGTCCTTCACAAGCGCACAAGCGGAGGAGTCTCAGATTCCCACGCCCGCGGAAAGCCAGCAAGGAGGCGTGCAAGGGGCGCTTTCGACAGGTGCGGGCGCAGGCCACCGTCACGGCGGCGTGCGCCCGTCCCCCACGCGTCAGCCGCGCGGGCGCAGCAGGTCCAGCATCTCCGCGTGCAGCAGCCCGTTGGAGGCCGCCGCGTTGCCGCCGTGCACGCCGTCCGCCCCGTCCAGAGCGGTGAAGCGGCCGCCGGCCTCCTCCACCACGACGGCCAGGGCCGCCATGTCCCACAGGCTCAGCTCGGGCTCGGCGCACAGGTCGAGCGAGCCCTCGGCGACCATCATGTACGGCCAGAAATCGCCGTAGCCCCGCGTACGCCAGCACGCGCGGGTCAGGTCCAGGAAGCCGGGCAGCCGCCCCTGCTCCTCCCAGCCGCTCAGTGAGGAGTAGGCGAAGGACGCGTCGCCGAGGGTGGCGACCTTGGAGACGCCGAGCGCGGTGGTCCCGCCGAGCGCGCCGCCCGTGAAGGCACCCCGGCCCCGCGCCGCCCACCAGCGGCGGCCCAGGGCGGGCGCGGACACCACGCCGACGACCGGGCGGAAGACGCCGTCGGCCTGCTCCTCCATGAGGGAGATCAGCGTCGCCCAGACCGGAACGCCGCGCACGTAGTTCTTCGTACCGTCGATCGGGTCCACGACCCAGCGGCGCGGGCCGTCGCCCTTGAGGCCGTACTCCTCGCCCAGGATGGCGTCGGCGGGCCGTGCGGCGGAGATCCCGGCCCGGATGATCTCCTCGGTGGCGGTGTCGGCCTCGCTCACCGGGGTCATGTCGGGCTTGGTCTCGACCTTCAGGTCGAGGGCGCGGAACCGCTCCATCGTGGCGGCGTCCGCCGCATCGGCGAGTTCGAGGGCAAGGCGCAGGTCATCGTCATACTCGGGCATGCCAGAACCCTACCGAGGCGGCCGCGGCGAAGCGGAAGGCGTCCACGGTGCGGCACGGGCACCCTTGACAGGATCTGTCGGTCCGTCAACTCTGGCGGAGACGTCGACCGGAGGCGTCGAAGGGGAGGCGACGGTGCCGACGGCCCGGGAGTCCTTGCTCGAAGCGGCGGGAGCGGCGCTCGCGGAGCGCCCGTGGCCGGCCGTGCGGATGATCGACGTGGCCGCCGCGGCCGGGGTCTCGCGGCAGACCCTCTACAACGAGTTCGCGGGCAAGACGGGTCTGGGCCACGCCCTGGTCCGGCGCGACGCGGCCTGGTACCTCGACGGGGTGGACCGGGCCCTGGCCTCCGCGGGCGCCCCGGCCGAGCGGCTGGCGGCGGTGGCGGAGTGGACCGTGCGCGCGGGCCGGGAGCGCCCCCTCGCGCGGGCCCTGCTGACCGGGTGCTGGAACGGCAACTTACCCGTCCCGGCCGGCCGTGGGGTCCGGCCGGGGCTGCCCGCCCTGGGGCCCGCCGAGCTGATCCGCGGGGTCCGCGAGCGGGCCGACGCCGTGTTCGGGGCGCAGGAGGGGGCGCAGCGGTGCGAGCTCGCCGTGCGGCTCGCGCTGTCCTACCTGATCGCCCCGGCCGAGCCGCCGGGGCCGGGCCGCGCCGGGCTGATCCGGCTGCTCAGTGGGACGAGCCCGAGAGCTGGAGCCCGATGACGCCGAGGATCACCAGCGAGATCGAGACGAGCTTGAGGGTGGTGACCAGGTCCCCGAGGAAGACCATCCCGTAGATCGCCGTACCGGCCGCTCCGATGCCGGTCCACACCGCGTAGGCCGGACCCACGTCCAGCTTCTTCAGGGCCAGCGTCAGCAGGCCGAAGCTGCCGAGCGCGAAGCACGCGAAGGCGATGGTCGGCCACAGCCGGGTGAAGCCGTGCGACAGCTTGAGGCAGACCGCGAACCCCGTTTCCAGGATCCCGGCGACCACGACCAGCAGCCACGCCATGGCGTACGCCTCCCCGCGTCATGTGACGCGCTCACGGGGCGGGCCCGAGCGTCACTTGGTGCGATTATGCATTTACCAGACATCGGGTACGGCAAACCCCGCCGGTCGATCGGCCGGCGATCTCCCGGGGATCAGTCGCCCTCGCGGCGCTCCCGCGTCTGCAGCAGCCGGCGCAGCGAATACAGCCGCGCCGGATCCGCGTGGCCGTCCTCCACCCACTTGTCGAGCGCGCAGTCCGGTTCGTCGTGGCTGCACGCGCGCGGGCACCCCTCGGTCCCCGGCACCAGCTCCGGGAAGGCCAGGATGACCCGGGACGGGTCCACGTGGTGCAGGCCGAAGGACCGTACGCCCGGGGTGTCGATGACCCAGCCGTCCCCGCCCGGCAGCGGCAGCGCGAGCGCCGAGGTGGTGGTGTGCCGGCCCCGGCCGGTCACCGAGTTGACCACGCCGGTCGCGCGCTGGCGGCCCTCGGCGACCAGTGAGTTCACCAGCGTGGTCTTGCCGACGCCCGAGTGGCCGACGAAGGCGGTGATCCGCCCGTTCAGGTGCTCGCGCACCCGGTCGGCCGCATCGCCCGTCGCCAGCTCCTCGCGGTTGGTGACCACGTAGTTCAGGCCGAAGGTCGAGTAGATCTCCAGGATCTTGTCCGCGGAGGTCAGGTCGGACTTCGTGAGCACCAGCAGCGGCTGGAGCCCGGCGTCGTACGCGGCCACCAGGCAGCGGTCGATCATGCGGGGGCGCGGCTCCGGATCGGCCAGCGCCGTCACGATGGCCAGCTGGTCGGCGTTGGCGACGACGATGCGCTCGTACGGATCGTCGTCGTCGGCCGTGCGCCGCAGGACGGACTTGCGCGCCTCGATCCGTACGATGCGGGCGAGGGTGTCCTTCTTGCCGGACAGGTCACCGACGATCCAGACCCGGTCCCCGACCACCGCCGCCTTGCGGCCCAGCTCGCGGGCCTTCATCGCGTGCACCGGACGGTCATCGACCAGGCAGGTGAGCCGGCCGCGGTCCACGGTCAGGACGAAGCCCTCGGCCGCGTCCTCGTGCTTGGGGCGGATGGTCGTACGCGGCCGGTTGCCCTTGGGGTTGGGCCGCTGGCGGATGTCGTCCTCGTCGGTGTGCTTCCCGTACCTGCGCATGGCGGGCCCTACGCTCCCACGCCTGCCGGAGCCGTTCCGGCCCGCGCGAGCATGTCCGCCCACATCTGCGGGAAGTCCGGCAGGGTCTTCGCGGTCGTCGCCACGTTCTCGATGAGCACGCCCTCGACCGCGAGGCCGATCACCGCGCCGGCCGTGGCCATCCGGTGGTCGTCGTACGTGTGGAACGTGCCGCCGTGCAGCTTGCGCGGCCGGATCCGCAGACCGTCCGCGGTCTCCGTGACATCGCCGCCCAGCCCGTTGATCTCCTTCGTGAGCGCCGCCAGCCGGTCCGTCTCGTGCATGCGCAGGTGCTGCACCCCGCGCAGCACCGACTCCGAGTCGGCCAGCGCCGCGACCGCCGCGATGCCCGGGGTGAGCTCGCCGACCTCGCCCAGGTCCACGTCGATGCCGTGGATCTTGCCGGTGCCGGTGAAGACCAGGCCCGCGTCGTTGAGCTCGCAGGAGCCGCCCATCTCCGTGAAGATCCGGCGCAGCGCGTCCCCGGGCTGCGTGGTGCGGCGCGGCCAGTCCGGGATGGTGACCGTGCCGCCGGTGATCAGGGCCGCCGCCATGAAGGGCTGCGCGTTGGAGAGGTCCGGCTCCACGACCAGGTCGCGGCCGAGCAGGGCGCCGGGAGCGACCCGCCAGACGTTCTTCTCGCCGCCGGATTCGGGGGTGTCGACCTGCGCGCCCGCCGCGCGCAGCATCTCCACCGTCATCCGGATGTGCGGCATGGACGGCAGGTTGGTGCCCACGTGCCGGACCTCGACGCCCTGGTTGAAGCGCGGGGCGGCGAGCAGCAGCGCGGAGACGAACTGCGAGGAGTTGGTGGCGTCGATCTCGACGGTCCCGCCCTCCAGGGCCCCGCCGCCCTGGACGGTCAGCGGCAGCGCCCCGCGGCCGTCGTCGTCGATGCGGGCGCCGAGCGTGCGCAGCGCCGTGATGACCTGGCCGAGGGGGCGCTCGTAGGAGCGCGGGTCGCCGTCGAAGCGGATGTCGCCGGAGGCGAGGGTGGCGACGGGCGGCAGGAAGCGCATGACCGTGCCCGCGTTGCCGACGTCGACCGTGGCCGGGCCGTGCAGCGCGGCCGGGATGACCCGCCAGGCCTCGCCGGCCTGGCCCTCGCCGCCGGAGCTGGAGGAGACCGTCTCCTCGATGCCGACGCCCAGCGCGCGCAGCGCGTCGGCCATCAGCTGGGAGTCGCGCGAACGCAGCGGGCGGCGCACCCAGCCCGGCTCGGAGGCGAGCGCGGCGAGCACGAGGGCGCGGTTGGTGACCGATTTGGACCCGGGCACGGTGACGGTGGCCTGGACGGCGGTGTCGGCGAGCGGAGCGGGCCAGAGGGCGTGGAGCGCGGGGGTCTCGGTCATGGCCACCACTTTAGTGGCTTCCCATGGCCGCAGATCTTGATCACCGGGGGAGTCTCGGCGGGCGGACACGCGTCGGTCAGAGGGCGAGCAGCCAGCGGCCGCCGCCGATGAGCGAGGACAGCGCCACCACGTGGAAGAGCAGCAGCCACACCACCGGGTGCACGTGGGTAAGCCGTCCGAGCTGGTCCGCGTCGGAGTCGGGAGCCCCGCCGCCGCGGCGCTTGGCCCCCAGCTCGAAGACCGGCCGGACGCCGCCGAGGAGCAGGAACCACACCACGGCGTACGCGAAGACCGCCTGGACGTCCGCCGGGGCCAGCCAGGAGACCAGTACGAAGGTGGCGCCGGTGGCCAGCACCGTCAGCAGCCCGTACGCGTTGCGGATCATCACCAGCACCGCCAGCAGCAGGGCCGTCGCCGCCCACAGCAGCAGGGTGATCCGGTGCGCCGAGAGCAGGGCGGCCCCGCCGAGGCCGAGCAGCGAGGGCGCCGTGTACCCGGCGGCGGCGGTGAGCACCATGCCGAGGCCGGTGGGCTTGCCGCGGCTGACGGTGACCCCGCTGGTGTCCGAGTGCAGCCGGATCCCGTCCAGGCTGCGACCCGTCAGCAGGGCCAGCAGCCCGTGGCCGCCCTCGTGCGCGATGGTGATCGCGTTGCGCGACAGCCGCCACACCGGCCGGGGACCGACCGCGACGAGCGCCACCAGCCCCGTCGTGATCACCAGCCACTGGTCGGGCGCCGCCTGTATGCCGGTGAGCCGGTCCCACAGGCCGGCCGCGGTGCTGGTGTTCATGAGGTGGCGGACTCCTTGTGGTGGCGTTCGGGTGACATGGCAGTGTGGCAGCCATGTGCGGAAGGTATGCAGCGAGTCGTGGGCCGGAGGAGCTGGCCGAGGTCTTCGGGGTGGAGCGGTGGGAGCCCGAGGAGGTGCTCGCACCCGACTGGAACGTGGCTCCGACGAAAGAGGTCCACGTCGTCCTCGACCGTCCACTGAAAGACGCTCCGAGCCCGCGTCCGGTTCGCCAGCTGAGGGTCCTGAAATGGGGGCTCGTCCCGTCCTGGGCGCAGAATCCCGACGGCGCCGCCCGGATGATCAATGCCCGGTCCGAGACCATCGCCGAGAAGCCGTCCTTCCGCGGCCCCTTCGCGCAGCGCCGCTGCATCATCCCGGCGGACGGCTACTACGAGTGGGTCACCGCCCACGACGAGCGGCAGCTCGAGGTCGAGGGCAAGAAGAAGCGGACCCGCAAGCAGCCCTACTTCGTCCTGCCCTGCGACGGCTCCGTCTTCGCCATGGCCGGGATATACGAGTTCTGGCGCGACCGGACGCTGCCCGACGACCATCCGCGCGCCTGGTGGGCGACCTGCTCGGTGATCACCGCCGAGGCCGAGACCGGCCCGCTCGGCGTCGCCCCCGCCGAGGGGCCGCGCTCGCTCGCCGACATCCACCCCCGGATGCCGCTGATGCTCACCCCGGACCGGTGGGACGCCTGGCTGGATCCGGCGCGGACCGACCCCGACGAGCTCCAGGCCCTGCTGGCCCCGCCGCCCGGCGGGCTGCTGCGCGCCTATCCGGTGTCCACGGCCGCGAGCAACGTCCGCAACAACGGGCCCGAGCTGCTGGAGGAACTGGAGGGGCCCGAGGAGGGCACGCTCTTCTGACGGACCCGGCGCCCGACTCGTGGCTCCCCGGCGACCAGGCGACCCGGTGACCCGGTGACCCGGTGACCAGGCGACCCGGCGCTCCGACCGCCCCGGCGCAGCCCCCCACGGCCGCCGCCGACCGGCATCATCGGGGCATGAGCAGCACCACGCGCGCCGCGCGCACCGAGACGGTCGACACCCCGGCGGGCGAGGCCCGCATCACCTGGCACCCGGCCCCGGCGGGCAGGGCCCGCCTGGTGCTCGCCCTGGGCCACGGAGCCGGCGGTGGCATCGAGGCCCGGGACCTCCAGGCCCTGGCCGCCGCCCTGCCCGCTCTGGGGATCACCGTGGCGCTGGCCGAGCAGCCCTGGCGGGTCGCCGGGAAGAAGGTGGCCGCGGCACCCAAGGTGCTGGACGCGGGCTGGACTGCCCTGTGGCCGGCCTTCGCGGAGCCGGGCCTGCCCGTCGTCGCGGGCGGCCGCAGCGCCGGGGCCCGGGTGGCCTGCCGGACCGCCGCGGAACTGGGCGCGGCCGGGGTGCTCGCGCTGGCCTTCCCGCTGCACCCGCCGGGCCGGCCGGAGAAGTCCCGGGCCGAGGAGCTGCTGGGCGCCGGGCGGCCGGCGCTGGTGGTGCAGGGCGGCCGCGACGCCTTCGGGCGGCCGGAGGAGTTCCCGGCGCGGGGAGCGCGCGGAGCCTCGTACGAGCTGGTGGAAGTGGAGGGCGGGGACCACGGCTTCGCCGTGCCGAAGCGGACCGGTCCCACCCAGGAGGAGGCCCTCGCGGTGATCACCGGGGCGGTGGCCGGGTGGCTCGGCAGGCTGCCGGCGTAGCGCCGGTGTGACTTTGGTCCCGAAACCCGCGCCCCGCCGGGGAATGCGCCGCAGCGGCCCTCTGTTGTCCCGGATGTCGGTACGTAAGGGAAGACGTCGGAGGAGAGGCAACGCATGACCCAGGTCATCAGCCAGAACCGTCCGCAGGCCGCTGACCTGGACTGGACAGTGCTGCCCGCGCCCAAGCGCGGCACGGTTCGAGCGGCGGGCGACCGGGATGGTCGACTATTCTCCGATTCGAGCGGGTCCGCTTTCGGGGTCGCCACGCAGTCGGAGGAGGTGGGTCCTGTCGCCGGGACCGACGAAGGCCACGCGGAGGAGACGACCCCGGAGCGCAATGCGCGCTTCGAGAGGGATGCCCTCGGCTACCTCGACCAGATGTACTCGGCCGCCCTGCGCATGACGCGCAATCCGGCCGACGCCGAGGACCTGGTCCAGGAGACGTACGCGAAGGCGTACGCGTCCTTCCACCAGTTCCGCGAGGGCACCAACCTGAAGGCGTGGCTGTACCGCATTCTGACCAACACCTTCATCAACTCGTACCGCAAGAAGCAGCGCGAGCCCCAGCGCAGTGCGGCCGAGGAGATCGAGGACTGGCAGCTCGCGCGCGCCGAGTCGCACATGTCGACGGGCCTGCGTTCCGCAGAGTCGCAGGCTCTCGATCACCTGCCCGATTCCGACGTGAAGGAAGCGCTCCAGGCCATTCCGGAGGAGTTCCGCATCGCGGTCTATCTTGCCGACGTAGAGGGCTTTGCGTACAAGGAGATCGCGGACATCATGGGTACACCCATCGGTACGGTCATGTCGCGACTGCACCGTGGCCGCCGTCAACTCCGTGGAATGCTTGAGGACTACGCCCGTGAGCGCGGGCTCGTCCCGGCCGGCGCGGGAGAGTCGAACGACCTGAAAGGCTCGGGCTCATGAGCTGCGGAGATGCGCACGAGACGGAGTGCTCCGAGGTCCTGGACCACCTTTATGAGTTCCTGGACCAGGAGATGCCCGACAGCGACTGCACGAAGTTCGAGGCGCACTTCGGCGAGTGCAATCCCTGTCTGGAGAAGTACGGCCTGGAACAAGCCGTGAAGAAGCTGGTCAAGCGCTGTTGCGGATCGGACGACGTGCCGACCGACCTGCGCTCGAAGGTGATGGGACGGATCGAGCTCATCCGTTCGGGGCAGGCCGTGCCGGACCATGACATTACGGCCGCTCCGCCCGAGCCGGCCGTCGCCGAGCCGATGCCGGGATCCGCGACGGGCTGAAAAGCCGAAACGCCGAAAAACCGGCCGGGTTCGCCGATGAAGTAGTCACCGATTGAACAATCTTGAACAGCCGCCCCCGGATGGGTACTTCCTTCACTCGAAGGTGGTAATCCGGGGGCGTCCGCATGGCGCAATGCGAAAATGTGGCCCACCTCGCTCCCGGCCCCACTTATTCTCCCCATTCGGGTACTGGTTTGATTCGTACCTGACTTGCACGGCTCAGGGGGAGGAGAGCGCCATGCGGGTACTTCCGCCGATGGCGCGCGCCTACGTCCTGTGCGCCGTCATCGCCGCCTGCGCGTGCGCCGCTCCCGCCGTCACCGGCTCCGCCACCCCATGGCCCTCCGTCGGCCTGCTCTGCGTGCTCTACCTCGGCTGCGAACTCGTCAAGGTCTGCCCGCTCATGGGCCGCCGGGTGCCCGAGGGCCTCGGCTCCTTCTTCCCGGTGGTGCTGGCCGCCGTGTTCCTCCTGCCGCCGGCCGCCGCCGCCCTCGTCGCGCTGCCCGGCGGACTCGCCGGGACCGTGACGGCACGGCCCGCCTGGGTGCGGCGCGTCTGGCACGGGGCGCAGCAGTCCATAGCCGCCTGGACCGCCGGGCAGCTCTACGGGCTGCTGGGCGGGCCCGGGGCGCTGGGCACCGGCTCCTTCGGCGGGACCGGGCCGTCGGGCCCGGACGGATCCGCGGACCCGGCCGCCTGGGTCGCCGACTTCCCGTACGTGATGTTCCCCGCCGCCGCCGCGGCCGTCGCCTTCTGCCTGGTGCTGACCGCGCTGGACGGCGGCATCCTGGCCGCCGCCGAACGCCGGCCCGCCGCCACCGCCTGGCGGGGCCTCGCGACCCGGTCCCTCGCCCCGCACTGCGTGCACGGCCTCGCCGGGCTGATGATGGCCGTCATGTGGCGCAGCCCGTACGGACTGCCGGCCGCGCTGCTCGTCATGCTGCCGATGTACATCTCCTGCTGGGTCTTCGCCCAGTACCACCGCGAGCGCGCCGCCCACCAGGCCACCATCCGTGCGCTGGTCCAGGCCGTCGACATCAAGGACCGCTACACCCGCGGCCACAGCGAGCGGGTCGGACAGGCCTCGGCGATGATCGCCCGCGAGCTCGGCATGGGAGAGGAACGCCTCGAAGTCGTCCGCATCGCCGGGATCCTGCACGACGTGGGCAAGCTCGGCGTCCCGACCCGACTGCTGCGCAAGGACGGACCGCTGACCCCCGAAGAGCGCAGGATCATCGAACTCCACCCCGAGTACGGACACGAGATGGTGCGCGGCATCGGCTTCCTCGGGGATGCCCGGGCGGCGATCCTGCACCACCACGAGCGGGTGGACGGCTCCGGCTACCCCTACGGGCTGACCGGGGAACAGATCCCGGTGCTGGCCCGGGTCGTGGCGGTCGCCGACGCCTTCGACGCGATGACCTCGACCCGGTCGTACAGCAGGGCCCGGCCGGTGCCGGTGGCCCTGGCCGAGCTGGAACGGTGCGCGGGGGCCCAGTTCGACCCGGAGATGGTGACGGCGCTGGTCGACGCGATCGGCCGCCAGGGCTGGCATCCGAAGGTGACCTCGGACGACGACCTCCAGGTGATCCCGGCCGGAGGCGCGCAGACCCCCGCCGCCGCCGGGGCCAAGGGGGCCGAAGGGGCTGAGGTGGCTGAGGCGGCCGTACGGGAGGCCGTGCCCGCCGGCGCGGCGCTGACCGGGCTGCCCGCCCAGGCCGCCCCGGGCGGAACCCCGGCCCAGGCCCGCGGGACCGGGAGCACGCCCCCGGCCACCGGGGCCGGGGACCACTGCCACTGCGTGCCGGGGTCCGCCGCCGAGCCGGGAGAGGCCGCCGGGGAGGCGCCGGGAGCCCCCGGCTCCCCGTCCGCCCCCGCGGCGGGAGCGAACGCGTGAGGGGCTGGGCCGTCGCCGTCGTGCGCGGGGCCGCCGGCGCGCTGACCGTGGCCGCGCTCGGGCACACCGTGTGGAACGGCCTGACCGAGCCGGCCAACGCCCTCGCCTTCGCCACCCTGATCACCATCGGCGAGCTCGCCCGCCGGGACAGCGGCGACGCCGCCCGCCAGCAGCCCGCGCCGCTCGGATCCGCCGGGGCGCTCGCGTACGGCCTGCTCGGGCAGAACGCCGGAGCCTCCACCCACCACGGGGTCCTGCAGATCGTCGCCGTGGTCGTCGCGGCCGCGCTCCTCGGGATCGTCCCGCACATCGCCCGGGGCCGCGGACCCGCCCTGGACCACCTGGCCCGCCGCGTCCTCACCGTCACCTTCGCCGCCGTCTGCTTCCAGCCGCTCTACAACTCCGGGCGGCTGGAGCAATGGGTCGGCCAGGGCCCGTACCTCGTGCTCTTCCTCGTCCTCGTCCTCGGGCTCACGGCCCTGTGCGACGCCGTCCTCGGCGCCGCCCTCGCCGGGGCCCGCACCGGCTGGCCGTTCGCCCCGCTGCTGCGCGACGAGCTGCGCGCCCAGCTGGGCATCGGCTCCGCGATCTGCGCCACGGGCGTGGTCATGGCCCTCGGCGTCGCCGTCGCCGGCCTGTGGGCGGTGCCCGTCTTCAGCGTGCCGCTGCTCCTGACCCAGATGTCCTTCCACCGGATCACAGCGATCCGCACCACCTACCGCCAGACCATCACCTCCCTCGCCCGCGCCACCGAGATCGCCGGTTACACCCGGCCCGGCCACTCCCGGCGGGTCGCCGCCCTCAGCTGCGCCGTGGGGCGGGAGCTGGGCCTCTCGGAGCGCGAGCTCAGGGTGCTGGAGTACGCCGCCCTCATGCACGACATCGGGCAGCTCTCCCTCGTCGACCCGGTCCCGGCCGGGGCCACCGCCGAGCTGCCCGAGGCCGAGGCCCGCCGGATCGCCGGGCTCGGCGGGGAGGTGGCCCGCCAGACGGGCGTCCCGGCCGAGGTCGCGGTGGTGGTGGAGCTGCAGGCGGCCCCGTACCGCGAGCAGCCCGTCGCCGCCCGGATCGTGCGCGCGGTCAACGCGTACGACGACCTCGTCGGCGGTGCCCGTCACCCGGGCGGCTCATTGGAGGCCCTGGAGCGGCTGCGCCTGGGGACCGGGCACGATTACCAGCCGGAAGTCGTGGAGTGTCTCGCCAGGGTGCTCGCCCGGGGCGGACGTGCCAGAGTCGTACCCGTCCCGCCTGGGTAACCCATGGGTAATGAGCGGCCGTCCGAGTGGGCATGGTTGGATGCCAGTGAGAGTGTTTCCAGCAGGAGCGTTCGCAGCAGGAGTGTCCCGAGCAAGAGTGTCCGGCAGGCGGGAATCGTGAGGATCTTCGGGAAGGTACGGCATCGGCCCTCCGCTTCGTGGCGGCAGGCCACCGACCGCGCGTTCACCCTGATCGGCGACGGTCGGTACGAGGACGCGGGCGCGCTCCTGACCAGAGCGGCGGACCTGGAACCCTGGCTGTCCGAGTCCTGGTTCAACCTGGCGCTGCTCCACAAGTTCCGCCACGACTGGGAGCAGGCGCGGGCGGCCGGGCTGCGTGCCGTGGCCCTGCTCGACCGGGAGACCGGCGCCCCGGACTGGTGGAACGTGGGCATCGCCGCCACGGCGCTGCAGGACTGGCCGCTGGCCCGCCGCGCATGGCAGGCGTACGGGCTGAAGGTGCCCGGAGACCCGCACGGCGCGGGCGGCGGCTCCCACGCCAACGGCGAACCGGTCGGCATGGAGCTCGGGAGCGCGGCCGTACGGCTGTCGCCCGAGGGCGAGGCCGAGGTGGTCTGGGGCCGCCGGCTGGACCCGGCCCGCATGGAGGTCCTGTCGATCCCGCTGCCCTCCTCGGGGCGGCGCTGGGGCGAGGTCGTCCTGCACGACGGGGTCCCGCACGGCGAGCGCGTCACCGCGGCCGGGCCCTCGTACCCCGTGTTCGACGAGATCGAGCTGTGGGCGCCCTCCCCGGTGCCGACCTGGGTGGTGCTCCTGGAAGCGGCCACCGAGGCCGACCGCAACGCCCTGGAGCAGCTGGCCTCGGACGCCGGCTTCGCCGCCGAGGACTGGTCCTCGTCGGTGCGGCTGCTGTGCCGGACCTGCTCGGAGAGCGCGATGCCGAGCGGCGAGGGGGACGGCGAGCAGCTGGACCCCCACGACCACAGCGAACCGGGCCACCCCGGCCCGCTGGGGCACCGTACGACCGGCTCCGGATCCCTGTGGGTGCCCGAGCGGGAGTGCGGGATCGCGGCGCCCGCCGGCCTGGTGCGCGGGCTGCTCGACGGATGGGTCGCGGACAGCCCGGACAGCCGGGAGTGGCGGGATCTCGAAGAAGTCTGCTGAGCCGGGGCCGTAGGCTGTACCGGCACATCGGTGACTGGTGGACTTACGGAAGGCGTACGGCGGACATGGCGCAGCAGGAGAACGACGTTGTCGAGGTCGAGGTAGCGAACGACGGGTACGTCGTGGACACCGAGGACTGTGAGGCGCGCGAGCTCGCCCACCGCGAGCGCGGCACCGCCCGCCCCATCACGGTGGTCGGCAACCCGGTCCTGCACCGGGAGTGCAAGGACGTCACCGAGTTCGGCGACGAGCTGGCGCAGCTGATCGACGACATGTTCGCCAGCCAGAAGGCCGCCGAGGGCGTGGGCCTCGCCGCGAACCAGATCGGCGTCGACGCCAAGGTCTTCGTCTACGACTGCCCGGACGACGACGGCAACCGCCACACCGGCGTGGTGATCAACCCGAAGCTCGTCGAGCTGCCGGCCGGCGCCCGAATCCTGGACGACTCGAACGAGGGCTGCCTGTCGGTCCCGACCGCCTACGCCTCGCTGGCCCGCCCGGACTACGCAGAGGTGACCGGCCAGGACGCGCAGGGCAACCCGATCAAGGTGCGGGGCACCGGCTACTTCGCGCGCTGCCTCCAGCACGAGACCGACCACCTGTACGGCTACCTGTACATCGACCGGCTCTCGAAGCGGGACCGCAAGGACGCGCTGCGGCAGATGGAAGAGGGCACCGCGCGCTACGAGACCGTTCCGAACGCGTAGCCCCGGCTCCCGGCTCCCGGCTCCCGTACGCGAAAGGCGCCCCGCTCCGGACCGGAGCGGGGCGCCTTTCGCTTGGGTGGCGGGGCACTAGTCCCAGCCGATGTCGCTCCGGCGCGTCATGAGAGCCCCCTGTGTTGCCCGGGTGTTGTTCGAACCTCCAAATCCTACCGAGAACGATCAAGGTGGGGGAGTTCTCTACCGTGTGGGCCGCCGGTCGGCCGTCAGGCCGCGGCCGGGCCCCGGAAGGTGCGCCGGAAGGCGTTCGGGGTGGTGCTCAGCGTCCGCAGGAAGTGGTGGCGCAG
Organism: Streptomyces sp. NPDC059957; assembly: GCF_042730015.1. NCBI lineage: Bacteria > Bacillati > Actinomycetota > Actinomycetes > Kitasatosporales > Streptomycetaceae > Streptomyces > Streptomyces sp. NPDC059957. Next base: position 59,378 of record NZ_JBHWMB010000043.1, read on the forward strand.
GGCCGCCGCGGTGCCGAACCCGCAGCGTCCCGCGATCGCGTCCACCGTCTCGTCGGTGGCCTCCAGCAGCTCCTGCGCCAGCAGGACCCGCTGGCGCAGCACCCACTGGTACGGAGTGGTCCCCGTCTCCTGGAGGAAGCGGCGGGCGAAGGTCCGCGCGGACATGTGGGCCCGCTCCGCGAGCTGCTCGACCGTGATCTCCTCCTCCAGGTGGCGGGCCATCCAGCCGATCACCTCGCCCACCGTGTCGCAGGAGGTGCGCGGCAGCGGACGCTGGATGTACTGGGCCTGCCCGCCGTCGCGGTGCGGCGGTACGACCATCCGCCGGGCGATGGTGTTGGCCACCTCGGAGCCCTGCTCCTGCCGCACGAGGTGCAGGCACGCGTCGATCCCGGAGGCGGTGCCCGCCGAGGTGATCACCGGGCCCTCGTCCACGTAGAGCACGTCCGCGTCGACCCGGGCCCGCGGGAAGCGGCGCGCCAGCGCCGGGGCGTGCATCCAGTGCGTGGTGCAGCGCCGGTCGTCCAGCAGCCCGGCCGCGCCCAGCATGAAGGCCCCGCTGCACACGCTCAGCACCCGCGCGCCGCGGTCCACGGCCCGCCGCAGGGAGTCCAGGAGGGGCTCCGGGTACACGCGGGTGGGGGCCTCGCGGTCGGCGGGCAGGCAGATCAGGTCCGCCTCCTCCAGCCGCTCGGGTCCGTGGGGGAGCGTGAGGCGGTAGTGGCCGTCGCCCACGGTGATGGGGTTCTCCTCCATCGCGCAGACGGCGAAATCGTAGGTCGGCAGGCCCATGGCGCTGCGGTCGACCCCGAAGACCTCGCAGAAGATGCCCATCTCGAAGGGGGTGACCCCGTTCACCACGGCCACGGCCACGTTGCGGAGGGGGGAAGGCTTCAGCATGCGTCCAGTGTGCCAGGAAATCGTGGCAGTAATTCGCTCTTCCATGAGAGTCCTGCCACTGTCGGGCTTCGGCCGCCCTGGCGAGAGTGGAGTCATGAACACATTCCTCGCCTACCTCGCAGTCCTCGCCGTCGCCGCCCTCCTCCTGGCCCCCGCCCTCTACGGAGCCGCACGCGACCGCCGCATCGACCGGCAGATCCGCGCGGCCGCCGAGCATCGCCGGCGGGAACAGCGCAGAGCCCCCGCCCGGAGTCCTGGTCACCCAGGTCCCTCTCCCCACGGGCGGGGGCGCAGGCATCACATGAAGGCCGCTTAGAAGTCCTCGTCCAGGTCGACCGTGCCCTCGACCGCGACCTGGTAGGCCGACGGGCGGCGCTCGAAGAAGTTCGTCAGTTCCTGGACGCCCTGGAGCTCCATGAAGGAGAACGGGTTCTGCGAGCCGTAGACCGGCGGGAAGCCGAGGCGGACCAGGCGCTGGTCCGCGACGCACTCCAGGTACTCGCGCATCGACTCGGTGTTCATGCCCGGCAGGCCGTCACCGCACAGGTCGTGGCCGAACTGCAGCTCGGCCGCGACGGCCTCCCGCAGCATGTCGGTGACCTGCTGCTGGAGCGCGTCGTCGAAGAGCTCCGGCTCCTCCTTGCGGACCGTGTCGATCACCTCGAAGGCGAAGCTCATGTGGGCGCTCTCGTCCCGGAACACCCAGTTGGTGCCCGTCGCCAGGCCGTGCAGCAGGCCGCGCGAGCGGAACCAGTACACGTACGCGAACGCCCCGTAGAAGAACAGGCCCTCGATGCACGCGGCGAAGCAGATCAGGTTCAGCAGGAAGCGGCGGCGGTCGGCGGCCGTCTCCAGGCGGTCGATCTTCTCGACCCCCTCTCCATCGAGTGCAGCCATCCAGCGGAAGCAGAACTGCGCCTTCTCGCGGATCGAGGGGATCTCCTCGACCGCGTCGAAGGCGGCCGCGCGGTCGTCCGGGTCGGGCAGGTAGGTGTCGAGCAGCGTCAGGTAGAACTGGACGTGCACGGCCTCCTCGAAGAGCTGGCGCGACAGGTACAGGCGCGCCTCCGGGGAGTTGATGTGCTTGTACAGGGTCAGCACGAGGTTGTTCGAGACGATCGAGTCGCCCGTCGCGAAGAACGCGACCAGGCGGCCGATCATGTGCTGCTCGGAGGGCGTCAGCTTCGCGAGGTCCGCGACGTCCGAGTGGAGGTCGACCTCCTCGACGGTCCAGGTGTTCTTGATCGCGTCCCGGTAGCGCTCGTAGAAGTCCGGGTAGCGCATCGGGCGGAGGGTGAGCTCGAAGCCCGGGTCCAGGAGGTTCTTCTGGTCGTTGGAGCTCATTACTGGCAGGCCTCGCAGGACTCGGGGTTCTCAAGGGAGCAGGCCAGCGCGTCGGCGTCGACGGCCTGCGGGAGCGGGGTGGCGGCCGCCGGGACCGTGCTGCCGGAGGCGGCGCGGGCGATCTTCGTCGCGGGGCGGGAACGCAGGTAGTACGTGGTCTTCAGGCCCTGCTTCCAGGCGTACGCGTACATCGAGCTGAGCTTGCCGATGGTGGGCGTCTCCAGGAACAGGTTCAGCGACTGCGACTGGTCCAGGAACGGCGTACGGGCCGCCGCCATGTCGATCAGGCCGCGCTGCGGGATCTCCCACGCCGTGCGGTACAGGTCGCGCACCTCCGCCGGGATCCAGCCGAAGCCCTGGACCGAGCCGGAGGATTCGCGCAGCGCCTCGCGGGTCTGGGCGTCCCAGACGCCGAGCCGCTTGAGCTCCTGCACCAGGTAGCCGTTGACCTGGAGGAACTCCCCGCTCAGGGTCTCGCGCTTGAAGAGGTTGGAGACCTGCGGCTCGATGCACTCGTAGACGCCCGCGATGGAGGCGATGGTCGCCGTCGGGGCGATGGCGAGGAGCAGTGAGTTGCGCATGCCGGTCTTCGCGACCCGGGCGCGCAGCGCGTCCCAGCGCTCCGGCCAGTTCAGCTCGACGTCGTAGTGGTCGGGGTGCAGCACACCGCGGGCGGTGCGGGTCTGCTCCCACGCGGGGAGCGGGCCGCTGCGCTCGGCCAGGTCGCACGAGGCCTCGTACGCCGCGAGCATGATGCGCTCGGAGAGCTTCGTGGACAGGGCCTTCGCCTCGGGGGAGTCGAAGGGCAGCTTCAGCTGGAAGAAGACGTCCTGGAGGCCCATCGCGCCCAGGCCCACCGGGCGCCAGCGGGCGTTGGAGCGGCCGGCCTGATCGGTCGGGTAGAAGTTGATGTCCACGACGCGGTCGAGGAAGGTGACCGCGGTGCGGACGGTCTCGTCCAGGCGCTCCCAGTCGATCTCCCGACCGTCCGCCGTGTCGACGACGAAGGCGCCGAGGTTGACCGAGCCCAGGTTGCAGACGGCCGTCTCGCCGTCGTTGGTGACCTCGATGATCTCGGTGCAGAGGTTCGAGGAGTGGACGACGGTGCCCGGCTCGGCGGTCTGGTTCGCCGTGCGGTTGGAGGCGTCCTTGAAGGTCATCCAGCCCTGGCCGGTCTGCGCGAGGGTGCGCATCATCCGGCCGTACAGGTCGCGGGCGGGCATGGACTTGCGGGCCAGGCCCGACTCCTCGGCCTTGCGGTAGGCGGCGTCGAACTCGTCGCCCCACAGGTCGACCAGCTCGGGGACGTCGGCCGGGGAGAACAGCGACCAGTCGGCGTCGGCGTTCACGCGGCGCATGAACTCGTCCGGCACCCAGTGGGCCAGGTTCAGGTTGTGCGTGCGGCGCTGGTCCTCGCCGGTGTTGTCGCGGAGCTCCAGGAACTCCTCGATGTCCGCGTGCCAGGTCTCCAGGTAGACGGCGGCGGCGCCCTTGCGGCGGCCGCCCTGGTTCACGGCGGCGACGGAGGCGTCGAGGGTCTTCAGGAACGGAACGATGCCGTTGGAGTGGCCGTTCGTACCGCGGATCAGCGAACCGCGGGCGCGGATGCGGGAGTACGAGAGGCCGATGCCGCCGGCGTGCTTGGAGAGGCGCGCGATCTGGTGGTAGCGGTCGTAGATCGAGTCGAGCTCGTCCAGCGGGGAGTCCAGCAGGTAGCAGGAGGACATCTGCGGGTGCCGGGTGCCGGAGTTGAAGAGGGTGGGGGAGGAGGGCAGGTAGTCGAGGCGGCTCATCAGCCGGTAGAGCGAGGCCACTTCCTCGACGGCCTGGACCGATCCGTTCTCGGCGAGACCGCAGGCCACGCGCAGCATGAAGAACTGCGGGGTCTCGATGACCTGGCGGGTGATCGGGTGCCGCAGCAGGTAGCGGCTGTGCAGGGTGCGCAGGCCGAAGAAGCCGAAGCGGTCGTCGGCGCCCTCGGCGAGCGCGTGCTCGACCAGCGCGTCGAGCCGCTTCGCGTGCAGGCGTACGAAGTCGGCGGTGCGGTCGGCGATGAGCCCCTCGCGGTGGCCCACCTCGACGGAGCCGGAGAAGGAGGTCGCGCCCTGGCCGGCGGCCTCGTCGCGCACGGCCAGCGTCAGCAGGCGGGCGGCGAGGCGGGAGTACGCCGGGTCCTCGGAGATGAGCCCGGCGGCCCCCTCGGTGGCGAGCGTACGGAGCTCCGCCTCGTCGGCGGCGGCGCTGCGGCCGCGCAGCGCGGCGGCGGCGACCTTGCCGGGGTCGGTGTCGGGCAGGTCGGCGGTCAGCTCGGTGAGCGTGCGCAGGAGCGCGGCCCCCGGACCCTCATAGGCGGACGGGTCGGACTCGGCGCGCGGTGCGGAAGGCGCGATGGTCACGGGGGGAGCTCTCCCTCGCTCGGCTCCGGGAACACCGTTGGTGCGGGGCGCGAGGGGGCGCACGTGGGGGAGCGCGTGCCTGGCAGGGCAGTGCGCGTGTGCCACGTGGCGTCCACCGGCCCAACCGCGAGGCCCGGACGTGTCTGCACCCGGTTCGGTCGAGCCGGGCGCACTGTCGACAGGTCCTCGGACTTGCGGATGCACCGACCGGATCGGTGCATGTCATACCGTTGCGGGACAGTTCCGGATTCTCACCGGATTCCCCTGCGACGACAGCGAGCATGAGCATACATGTGGGGGCCGGTGCTCGTGGTAGCCCCCACATGTTGTGTCGCCCCTCGCCGTGGGTCCGCCGCTAGAGCTCCAGGCGGTAGGTGAGCAGGGGGAGGCCCGGAACCGGGTACCAGTCCCGCTCCGGCGTCCGTACGAAGCCCAGCCGGTCGTAGATCCGGTGCGCCCCGAGCATCTTCTCCGTGGTCGACAGCACCAGGTGGCTCACGCCCTCCAGCTCCCGGGCGCGGCTCACGCAGGCCCGTACGAGGGCCTCGCCCGCGCCGCGTCCGCGCGCCGCCGGGGAGACGGCCAGCATCCGGAACTCCGCCTCGCCGGGGCCCGCGATATCGCACAGCGGGCTGCCGGGAGGGGCGAAGGTCACACCGCCGAGCAGCGTGTCCTCGTACGCCGCGACGATCACCTCGCCGTCGGGGGCCCGGCCGGCGACGTCGCGCAGCCGGCTCAGGTAGGGGTCGTCCTCGGAGAAGTGCAGGAGTCCGTCGTCGAGGTAGGCCCGCGCGGTGATCTCGCCGAGCTCTTCGTATTCGGCGGCCGCCGCCGTCCTGATGATGATGTCCATGGCTCCGAGTGTGCGCCAGGGCAAGGCGAGGGGCCGCCGCGTTCCGTCGGGTGGACGGCGGACGCGGCGGCCCCTGGGGCCCTGCGGGTTCAGCAGCAGGGCCCCGGGGGCCCTACGGGTTCAGCAGCAGCGGAACCCTTCGCGCGGATCTCCCTCGCGGGCGTCCGTACGGGCCCGCTCGAAGGCCCGGCGCGACTGGACCTCGGCGTCGGGGTCGTGCGTGCGGGCGTGGGCGACGTAGCGGTCGTAGGCCGCCTCGCCCGAGAACTCCCTCACGAAGTACCGGGCCCGGCCCAGCACGTGGCGCAGGCGGGTCACGCCGGTTCCCGCACGGGGTCCTGTGCGCGGCCCCCGCCCGAGTCGAGGCCGGCGGCGGCGAGCTCCGCGCGCTCCTCGGCGGTCGGGATGAGCCCGGCCGGGGCGACGATCCTGGACTCGGTCCACGGGAACTCGACCATGGTGACCGACTCGGGCTTGCGGATGGCCTTGAAGCAGGTCCGGGCCGCGTCCACGAGTACGACGATGATCAGCAGGGCGAAGAAGACCGACAGGACGCCGTCCACCGTGGCATTGGTGACCACGGTGTGCATCTCGTCCATGTTCTTGGCGGGCTTGAGGACCTTGCCCGCGTCGATGCCGTCCTGGTAGACGTCCCGCTGCGCGAAGAAGCCGATCTTCGGGTTGTCGGAGAAGATCTTCTGGTAGCTGGCGGTGAGCGTGACGGCCAGGTCCCAGGCGAGCGGAACGCCCGTCACCCAGGCCCACTTGAGCCGGCCCGACTTGATCAGCAGGGTGGTGCAGACGGACAGGGCGACCGCCGCGAGGAGCTGGTTCGCGATGCCGAACAGCGGGAAGAGCTGGTTGATGCCGCCCAGCGGGTCCTTGACGCCGACCCAGAGGAAGTAGCCCCAGCCGCCGACGACCACCGCGCTGGCGAACCAGACGCCCGGCTTCCAGCTGACGTCCTTGAAGGACTTGTGCACGTTGCCGAGGGTGTCCTGGAGCATGAACCGGCCCACGCGGGTGCCCGCGTCGACCGTGGTCAGGATGAACAGGGCCTCGAACATGATCGCGAAGTGGTACCAGAACGCCTTCATCGCGGTGCCGCCTATGACGGCCGAGAAGATCTCCGACATTCCGAGCGCGAAGGTCGGTGCGCCGCCCGTACGGGACAGCAGGCTGGTCTCCTCCACGTCCTTCGCGGCCTGCGCGAGGGCCTCGGGGGAGATGGCGAAGCCGAAGTTCGTCACGGCCTGCGAGGCCGTCTCGACGGTGGCGCCGACCACGCCGCCGGGGGAGTTGATGGCGAAGTAGAGGCCCGGGTCGATGATGCAGGCCGCGATGATCGCCATGACGGCGACGAAGGACTCGGTCAGCATGGCGCCGTAGCCGATGACCCTGACCTGGGTCTCCTTCTGGATCATCTTCGGCGTGGTGCCCGAGGAGACCAGGGAGTGGAAGCCGGAGAGGGCTCCGCAGGCGATGGTGATGAAGACGAACGGGAACATCGAGCCGGCGAAGACCGGGCCGTCGCCGCGCGAGGCGAACTCGGTGACCGCCGGCATCTTCAGCGTCGGCATGGCGATGACCACGCCCACGGCCAGCAGCCCGATGGTGCCCACCTTCATGAAGGTGGAGAGGTAGTCGCGCGGGGCGAGCAGCATCCACACCGGCAGGACGGACGCCACGAAGCCGTAGGCGACCATCCAGATGACCAGCGTCTCCTTCTCCAGGGTGAAGGTGTCCGCCAGCGAGGACTCGGCGACCCAGCCGCCCGCGACGATGGCGAGCAGCAGGAGCGCGACACCGACGACGGAGACCTCGGTGACCTTGCCCGGGCGCAGGACGCGCAGGTAGAAGCCCATGAAGAGGGCGATCGGGATGGTCATGCCGATGGAGAAGACGCCCCACGGGGAGTGCGCCAGGGCGTTGACGATGACCAGGGCCAGCACGGCCAGCAGGATGATCATGATGGCGAAGACGCCGACCAGCGCGGCGGCGCCGCCGACCGGGCCGATCTCGTCCCGGGCCATCTGGCCGAGCGAACGGCCGTTGCGCCGGGTGGAGAAGAAGAGCGTGACCATGTCCTGGACGGCGCCCGCGAAGATCACGCCCACGACGATCCAGATGGTGCCGGGCAGGTAGCCCATCTGCGAGGCGAGTACGGGACCGACGAGCGGTCCGGCGCCGGCGATGGCGGCGAAGTGGTGGCCGAAAAGCACCCGCCGGTCGGTCGGGTGGAAGTCGACACCGTTGTCAAGGCGTTCGGCGGGGGTGGCGCGGGTCTTGTCCACCTTCAGGACGCGGTTCGCGATGAAGCGCGCGTAGAAGCGGTAGCCGATCGCGTACGAACCCAGGGCCGCGGCGAGCAGCCAGGCGGCCGAGATCTCCTCGCCGCGCGAGAGTGCCAGCACGCCCCAGCCGATGGCCCCCACGAGCCCGACGAGCACCCACACGGCCACGGACTTGGGGGACATGGCCCCCGATGGAGAAGGCGAGCCCGGCGTGCTGCCCGGACTCGCCGCGTCCCGTACTGCTCGTGTTGCTTCCGGCTGTGTTGCTTCCGGTCCTGGTTCCGTCATGATCCGCCGTCCCCTCGTTGATCATCTGCGTAGGCGCAGGGAATCTACGGGGGACCGCCCGATGGACGTAACCCCCCGTCCGCATAGCGGAACGAGAGTCAACTACAAGATTCAGACGGCGGGGCGCTGGAGTCGGGCGACGAACTTGTAACGATCGCCGCGGTATACGGAACGCACCCACTCGACGGGCTCCCCGTCGGTGTCCAGCGAATGGCGCGAAAGCAGCAGCATCGGCAGCCCGACGTCGGTGCCGAGCAGTCCGGCCTCCCGCGGGGTGGCCAGCGAGGTCTCGATGGTCTCCTCCGCTTCGGCGAGGCGCACGTCGTACACCTCGGCGAGGGCGGTGTAGAGGGAGGTGTACTTGACCAGCGAACGGCGCAGCGCGGGGAAGCGCTTGGCCGACAGGTGCGTGGTCTCGATGGCCATCGGCTCTCCGCTGGCCAGGCGGAGGCGTTCGATGCGCAGGACCCGGCCGCCGGTGGCGATCTTGAGGAGACCGGCAAGGGTGTCGTCGGCCGTCACATAGCCGATGTCCAGGAGCTGGGAGGTGGGTTCCAGTCCCTGGGCCCTCATGTCCTCTGTGTACGAGGAGAGTTGGAGCGGCTGGGAGACCTTCGGCTTGGCGACGAAGGTCCCCTTGCCCTGGATCCGTTCCAGCCGGCCCTCGACGACGAGCTCCTGGAGGGCCTGTCGCACCGTGGTGCGGGAGGTGTCGAACTCGGCCGCCAGCGTGCGCTCGGGCGGCACTGGTGTGCCCGGTGGAAGGGTTTCGGTCATATCGAGCAAGTGGCGCTTGAGCCGGTAGTACTTGGGCACGCGTGCCGTGCGGGTGGCCGCCCCGCTGTCCGGCTCCGTGATCGCCCCTTCGGTGGCCATCGCCGCCCGCCTTCCCGACTCCAGTTTCGTTGCCGTCACCGGCTCCTCCGATATGTGCGGTCACATCGTGACACGGGAGGGAGGGCAGGCCTCCTCCCTCCCCCAGGTGTCGGTCCGATAACGGACCGAGCACCCGCTCATTAGACCCTTGACACCCCTAAAGGTCTAGGCCAAGCTCCAGCTACTGGTCTACACCAATATGGATCGGATCCCGGCCCCACGGGCAGTACTTGGTGCTTTTTGAGTCACCGCGGCGGGCAAGGGAAGTTGCAGGCAGCATCCCTGAGGAGGGTGGCGTGAAGCGCAAGCTCATCGCGGCGGTCAGTGTCGCGGGCATGATGGTCGGAGTCGCGGCGTGCGGCAACGGCGGCGACGACAAGGGCAAGGCCGACGCGGGTGGCGCCAAGGAGATCACCGTCTGGGTGATGGACGGCTCCGCACCGAAGGCATGGATCGACGCGGTCAACGCCGAGTTCTCGGCCAAGCACCCCGGCGTCACGGTCAAGGTCGAGACGCAGCAGTGGAAGGGCATCCAGGAGAAGGTCACGACGGCCCTCTCCGAGGACACCCCGCCGGACGTCCTGGAGCTCGGCAACACCCAGACCGCGGGTTACGCGGTCACCGGTGGCCTCGCCGAGCTGACGAAGGACAAGGCGAAGCTCGGCGCGGACGCCTGGGCGGCGGGCATGCTGGCTTCGGCCGAGATGGACGGCAAGCTCTACTCGGCTCCGTGGTACGCGGCCAACCGTGTCGTCATCTACGACAAGAAGGCCTACGCCAAGGCCGGCGTCACCCCGCCGACCACCCGCGACGAGTGGGTCGCCGGTCTGGAGAAGCTGAAGGCGGCCGACCCGAAGTCGCAGCCGATCTACCTCCCCGGCCAGAGCTGGTACGTCCTCGCGGGCTTCATCTGGGACGAGGGCGGCGACCTCGCCACCAAGGACGGCGCCAAGTGGAAGGGTGGCCTCGCCACCCCCCAGGCCGCTTCCGCGATGGAGTTCTACAAGAAGCTCCAGTCCTTCTCCACCGCCCCGAAGGACAAGGACGAGGCGACCCCGCAGCAGTCCACCGACATCGTTCCCAAGGGCGGCGTCTCGTCCTGGATCGGTCTCGGCTGGGAGGCCGGCGGCGCGGAGAAGGCGCTGAAGGACGCGGGCAAGGAAGCCGACTTCGGTTACTTCCCGATCCCCGGCAAGACCGCCGACAAGACGGGCACCGTGTTCCTCGGCGGCTCGAACCTGGCGATCGCCGAGCGCTCCAAGAACAAGGAGCTCGCCAAGGAGTGGCTGGCCCTCGCCGCAGGCAAGGACCAGATGACCAAGTACGCCGCCGAGACCAAGGGCGCGCTGCTCCCGAACCAGGTGGGCGCGAACTTCGCCCCGCCGGCGGGCTCCTTCGCCGAGGCCATGGCCAAGGCCGGCGCCAACGGCAAGATCACCCCGGTGACCGCGGGCTGGGCGAACGTCGAGACCGAGCCGAACCCGGTCAAGGACTTCATGACCAAGGTCCTGAACGGCACCGACCCGGCCAAGGCCGGCGCGGACGCCGACGCGGAGATCGCGAACCGCATCAACAAGTAGCACCCGGCACCACCTGAAGCACCGCAGTACCCGCAGTACCAGTAGTGATCGCACCGGGGGGTGCGGCGGGCGCCCTGAGCGCCCGCCGCACCCCCGGTCGCGCATTGACAGAAGTAAGCGCCGCCTGCTCCGAGCGGGGAAGCGGGTGCGGGCCGCCACAGTCAACCGCGAGGAAGCCAGACATGACCGTGCACTCCCAGGGAGCGGCGACCTCCGCTCCACAGGACGCACCACAGAAGTCCGCAGGGGTGGCCGAGACACCGCCGCCCGCCGGAGCCAAGGCAGCGCCCACGTCTCCTCGCGGGGGCAGAAAGTCGCTCCCTGCAGGGTGGTGGCCCTACCTCCTGGTCGGGCCGGCCGTGCTCAGCATGGCGGGCCTGCTGCTGTATCCGCTGATCAAGAACATCATCCTGTCGTTCCAGAAGGTCGACAAGATCGAGTTCATCCAGCGGAAGTCGCCGTTCACCGGCCTGGACAACTACACCCAGCTGCTGGGCGACTCGCAGTTCTGGACCGTGGTGGCCCGAAGCTTCGCCTTCACCGCGGCCAACGTCGCGCTGATCATGATCATCGGCAGCCTCATCGGCATCCTGCTGAACAAGCTCGGCACATGGATGCGCCTGGTCCTGTCGATGGCGCTGGTGATGGCCTGGGCCATGCCGATCGTCGCCTCCGTGACCGTCTTCCAGTGGCTGTTCGACGAGCAGTTCGGCGTCATGAACTGGCTGATGCGCACGCTCGGCTTCTCCGGCTACGACCAGCACAACTGGTTCGAGACCGGCTTCTCCACCCTCGTGATCGTGACGGTCCTGGTGGTCTGGGGCTCGATCCCCTTCGTCGCCCTCAACATGTACGCCGGTCTGACCACCGTCAGCGGCGAGCTGTACGAGGCGGCCCGGATGGACGGCGCCAACGGCTGGCAGACCTTCTGGAAGGTCGTCTTCCCGAACCTCAAGTCGTTCTTCCTCGTCACCACGTTCCTCGAGGTGATCTGGGTCTTCAAGGCCTTCACCCAGGTGTACGCGATGAAGGCCGGCGGCCCCGACCGCGGCTCCGAGATCCTGCCCGTCTTCGCCTACGTGGAGGGCCAGAGCCAGTTCCACTACGGCCTGGCCGCGGCGATCTCCGTCCTGACGATCCTGATGCTCGTGATCGTCATGTCCTTCTACTTCCGTCTGATCCTGAAGCAGGAGGAGGAGCAGTGACCACCACCACCGCCCCGAAGCCCGCGCCGTCCGCGAAGCCCGCGCCGTCCGCGAAGGCCGCACAGGTGCGCAACCGCAGGCCGGTCCGTCCCGGTGCCGTCGCCAAGAACATCGGCGCCCTGCTCCTGGCCCTCCTCTTCATCTTCCCCGTCTACTGGATGTTCTCCTCGGCGCTCAAGCCGTCCAGCGAGATCCTCTCCAAGGACCCCGTCTTCGTCTTCACCCCGACGCTGGACAACTTCACCAAGGCCACCGGCGTCGACCTGTTCTGGACCTACGTCACGAACAGCCTGATCGTCACCGTCGGAGCCGTCGCGCTGGCCCTGCTCGTCGCCCTCGCCGCGAGCTTCGCCATCGCCCGGATGAAGTTCAAGGGCCGCAAGGGCCTCGTGCTCGCCGTGATGCTGGCCCAGATGGCGCCCTGGGAGGTCATGGTCATCGCGATGTACATGATCGTCCGCGACGCCGAGATGCTGAACAACCTCGGCGTGCTGACCGCGATCTACTTCGTGATGGTCCTCCCCTTCACCATCTGGACCCTGCGCGGCTTCATCGCCGCGGTCCCGGTGACCCTGGAGGAAGCCGCCCAGATCGACGGCTGCACCCGCGGCCAGGCCTTCCGCAAGGTGATCTTCCCGCTGCTGGCCCCCGGCCTGATGTCCACCTCGCTCTTCGGCTTCATCACGGCCTGGAACGAGTTCGCGATGGTCCTGATCCTGCACAAGGAGAAGACCGCGCAGACCCTGCCGCTGTGGCTCACCCAGTTCCAGACGGCCTTCGGCAACGACTGGGGCGCCACCATGGCCGCTTCCTCGCTCTTCGCGGTTCCGGTGCTGCTCATCTTCGTCTTCCTCCAGCGCAAGGCCGTCGGCGGCATGACCGCCGGCGCCGTGAAGGGATAACGGCCCCCATGACTGTCCTTGCGCACCGCACAGACACCTTGACCCGGGACGCCCTCGCGGTCCTCCAGCCCGGCTTCGAGGGCACCACCGCCCCCGCCTGGCTGCTGCGCCAGGTCGCCGAAGGCCTCACCGCCGTCGGTCTCTTCGGCCGCAACATCACCTCGCCCGAGCAGCTCGCCGCGCTGACCGCGCAACTGCGCAGGGAGCGGGACGACGTGCTCGTCGCCATCGACGAGGAGGGCGGCGACGTCACCCGTCTGGAGGTCCGGGGCGGCTCCTCCTTCCCCGGCAACCTGGCCCTGGGCGCCGTGGACGACGTGGACCTGACCCGCGACGTCGCCCGCGAGCTGGGCCGCCGACTCGCCGAGTGCGGGGTCAACCTCAACTGGGCCCCGTCCGCGGACGTGAACTCCAACCCGGACAACCCGGTCATCGGCGTACGGTCCTTCGGCGCCGACACCCACCTCGCCGCCCGGCACACCGCCGCGTACGTCGAAGGCCTCCAGGCCGCCGGCGTCGCCGCCTGCACCAAGCACTTCCCGGGCCACGGCGACACCAACGTCGACTCGCACCACGCGCTGCCGCGCATCGACGTGGACCTCGAGACCCTGACCGCGCGGGAACTCGTACCGTTCCGGGCCGCCATCGAGGCCGGCACCAAGGCCGTCATGAGCGCCCACATCCTGGTGCCCGCCCTGGACCCGACCCGCCCGGCCACCCTCAGCCCGCAGATCCTGACCGGTCTGCTGCGCAAGGAGCTCGGCTACGAGGGCCTCATCGTCACCGACGGCATGGAGATGAAGGCCATCGCCGGGACGTACGGGATCGAGCGCGGCTCGGTGCTGGCCGTCGCGGCCGGCGCCGACGCCATCTGCGTCGGCGGCGGGCTCGCCGACGAGGGCACCGTGCTCGGCCTGCGCGACGCGCTGGTCGCGGCCGTCCGCGAGGGCGCGCTCCCGGAGGAGCGGCTCGCCGAGGCCGCCGCCCGGGTCCGTTCGCTGGCCGAGTGGACCCGGCAGGTCCGTCAGGGCGCGCGGCCGGAGGGGAGCAGCGCGCCCGGCATCGGACTGGCGGCGGCCCGCCGCGCGGTGGTCGTGACGGGTTCGCCCAAGGCGGCCTCCCCGGTGAACGCCCCGTACATCGCCACGCTCACCCCGGTGGCGAACTTCGCGGTCGGCGACGAGACCCCGTGGGGGGTGGCCGGGGAAGTGTCCGCGCTGATCCCGGGCACCGAGTCGGGCGTGTACCCGGAAGGGTCGACGGCCGAGGGCATCCTGGCCGCCGCGGGGAACCGCACCGTCGTCGCGGTGGTCCGCGACGCGCACCGGCACCCCTGGATGACCGAGGCCCTGGACGCGCTCGTCGCGGCGCGGCCGGAGACGATCGTGGTCGAGATGGGCGTGCCGCGGGCCGAGCCGCGGGGTGCGCTGCACATCGCGACGCACGGGGCGGCCCGGGTGTGCGGGCGCGCTGCCGCGGAGATCATCGCCGGGGTGTAGCGGGCCCCTGTGGCCCGGCTGCCGGGGCTCCGCCCCGGACCCCGCGCCTCAAACGC
>NZ_JBHWMB010000044.1:0-30921 GCF_042730015.1 Streptomyces sp. NPDC059957
CCCTCCGTTCACGCCGAACCGGCGGCGCCGGTCAGCTCTCGCTGCGGCGCAGCTTCGGCTTGAGGTCCTTGAAGCGGCCGAGCAGTCCGTTCACGAACGAGGGCGACTCGTCCGTGGAGAACTCCTTGGCCAGCTGGACGGCCTCGTCGATGGCCACGGCGTCCGGGGTTCCGTCGACCCAGATCAGCTCGTAGGCACCGAGACGCACGATGTTCCGGTCCACGACCGGCATGCGGTCGAGGTCCCAGTCCACGGCGTAGGTGGCGATCAGATCGTCGATGCGGTCCACCTTGTCGGCGTACCCCTCGACGAGTTCCATGGTGAACTCGTTCACCGCGGGCTGACGGTCGGTGTCCGACCGCGAGTGGCGGACCCAGTCCGCGAGGACCTCGCGCACGGAGACCCCGCGCTGGTCGGCCTCGAACAGGATCTGGAAAGCGCGCTTGCGCGCGTTGCTCCGGGCAGCCACGGTTAGCTGTTCACCCGGCCGAGGTAGTCGCTGGTGCGGGTGTCGACCTTGATCTTCTCGCCGGTGTTGATGAAGAGCGGGACCTGGATCTCGTGGCCCGTCTCCAGCGTCGCCGGCTTGGTGCCACCGGTGGAGCGGTCGCCCTGGACGCCCGGGTCGGTGTGCTCGATGGTCAGCTCGACGGCGGCCGGGAGCTCGACGTAGAGCACCTCGCCCTCGTGGCGGGCCACGGAGGCGGTGAAGCCCTCGATCAGGAAGTTGGCGGCGTCGCCGACGGCCTTCTTGTCGACCATGAGCTGGTCGAAGTCCTCCATGTCCATGAACACGAAGTACTCGCCGTCCATGTAGGAGAACTGCATGTCGCGGCGGTCGATGGTGGCCGTCTCGACCTTGGTGCCGGCGTTGAACGTCTTGTCGACGACCTTGCCGGACATGACGCTCTTCAGCTTGGTGCGCACGAAGGCCGGGCCCTTGCCGGGCTTGACGTGCTGGAACTCGACGACGGACCAGAGCTGGCCCCCGTCGAGCTTCAGCACCATGCCGTTCTTGAGGTCGTTCGTGGAAGCCACGGTGTGGGAATCTCCTGCACTGGAAGACCACGGGTGCGCGCACAGCCCGCCGACGCGGGCTAGAGCGCGAGCAGCTCCTTGGTCGTAATGGTGAGTAGCTCGGGACCGCCGTCCGCCTCGGGGCGTACGACGAGCGTGTCATCGATCCGGACACCACCCCGGCCAGGGAGGTGAACCCCCGGTTCGACGGTGACCGGCACGCAAGCGTCCAGTTTACCCATGGCGGTAGGTGCAAGCTGCGGGTCCTCGTCGATTTCGAGACCGACACCGTGTCCGGTCCACGCCGCGAGGGCCTCGCCGTGACCTGCGGAGTCGAGTACGGAGCGGGCCGCGTGATCCACATCGCGGTACGCGGCCCCGGGCAGCAGGGCCTCCCGGCCCGCCCGCTGGGCGGCGAAGACGAGTTCGTAGAGCTCGATCTGCCAGTCGGCCGGGGTCGTGCCGATCACGAAGGTACGGCCGATCTCGCAGCGGTAGCCCCGGTAGTTCGCGCCGAGGCAGACGGAGAGGAAATCACCCTCCTCGACCCGCCGGTCGGAGGGCCGGTGCCGGGAGCGGCCGGAGTGCGGGCCGGTGCCGACGGAGGTCGGGAAGGCGGGGCCGTCGGCTCCGTGGTCCACGAGCCGGCGTTCCAGCTCCAGCGCGAGGTGCCGTTCGGTGCGGCCCACCAGGATCGATTCCAGCAGTTCCCCGAGGGCCTGGTCGGCGATCTCGGCGGCGATCCGCAGGCAGGCGATCTCCTCCTCGTCCTTGACGAGGCGCTGCTGTTCCACCGCGGTCCCCAGGTCGGCCAGGCGCAGCCCGGGCGCCACCGAGCCGATCGCCCGGTGCCGGCCGACGGTGAGGTGGTGTTCCTCGACCGCGAGGGATTCGGCGCGGGCGGCGGAGGCCGCGTCGGCCGCCGCGACGGCCGGATCCGCTCCGGGGCCGGCCAGCACGGAGAGCCGCAGGTGCTCGTCGAGCCGTCCCTCGTCGGCCTCCCCCGTGGGCTGCCCGGCGCAGAACAGCATGTCCTCGCCGCCCGGACCGAGCAGCAGGACCGCGCCCAGCGGCGACGCCCCGGAGAGGTAACGGACGTTCGCCGGACGCGTGATGAGTGCGGCGGCGTTTCCGGCGGCCGCACAGCGGTCGCGAAGCAGGCCCCGGCGGGCCGCGTACACGTCTGACATGTTTCCGAGCCTACGAGCGCGGCGCGCATCCGGCCTGGTGAGCGCAGCCGTACGGGGGCCGGGCCGGGCCCGGCGGGCACCGCGGACAGGGATTCGGCAGGTCAGTAGGCCGGTTGCGAGATGACGCGGGCCAGGGTCTCGTCCAGGGCGCGGGCGGTGCCTTCGACGTCCAGGTGGGAGTTGTCGATGATCGGCAGCCCGGATCCGTACCAGCCGGCCATCCGGCCGTGGATCCGCGCGACCTCCTCGTCGGAGAGCCGCCGGTTCCCGGAGCGGGCGGCGTTGCGTTCCAGGACGATCTCCAGGCCGGGCAGCAGGACGACCGGCAGCAGCGCGGGCCCGACATGGCGCTTCCACCCGCCGAGGCCCACCACCGGCCGGTCCGGGAACACGGCGTCGTCGAGGATGCAGGAGATCCCGTTGGCCAGGAAGTTCCGGGCGGCGAACCCGCAGGTGCGGCGGGCGAGGCGGTACTGCGCCTCGGAGTGGTCGTTCCAGCCGGCCTGCGGATCCGCGAAGCCCGAGCAGACCCATTCCCGGACGTCGTCCAGGCTGATGTGCGCGGTGGGGACGGGCCGGGTGCCGGCCCAGTGGCGGGCCACCGTGGTCTTGCCGGCGCCCGCGGGGCCGATCAGCAGCACCGCGAGGGTGGCGCCGCCGGTGCCGGGGACGGCGGGCGGCAGCGGGACGTGCCCGGTGAACCCGTCCGGCGGACCCGGCACGGCCGGCGGCGCGGCGTGCCCCGAGGGCATGGGAGGCAGGGGCCAGCCCGCCGCCGGCGGTACCGGCGGCTGCGGGGGCGCCGCCGGGTGCTGATTCCCCGGCTCCCAGCCCCCGCCTCCGACTCCCTGCTGCATCCGCTGCCACTCCGTCTCGTTCCACCACGACTGATACGAGAACGTTATATGACCCCGGAGGCTCGCCAGGTCACACGGTCGCGAGCTGGCGCCACCCAGACCGGCACAGACCGGTACAGAGAGAGCGCTGCGGGCCGGTTCGTCCCGGCCCGGCAGGCTCACCGGCCCGGCAGGCACACCGGCCCGACAGGCTCAGGCCGTGACCTCACCGAAGGCCGCCACGAGGACGGCCGGGTCGGGACCCTCCAGGACGGTCGGCTTCGCCAGCCCGTCCAGGACGATGAAGCGCAGCAGGTCGCCCCGGGACTTCTTGTCGAGCTTCATGGTCTCCAGCAGCTTGGGCCACTGGTCGCCGCGGTAGGTCAGCGGCAGTCCCACCGAGGCGAGGACGGCCTTGTGCCGGTCGGCCGTCTCGTCGTCGAGCCGGCCCGCGAGCCGGCCGAGCTCGGCGGCGAAGACCATGCCGACCGAAACGGCCGCGCCGTGGCGCCACTTGTAGCGCTCGTTCTTCTCGATGGCGTGCGCGAGGGTGTGCCCGTAGTTGAGGATCTCCCGCAGGCCCGACTCCTTGAGGTCGCTGGAGACCACGTCGGCCTTGACCTGGATGGAGCGGCAGATCAGCTCGGCCGTGTGCGGGCCGGCGGGGGTGCGCGCCGCCTCGGGGTCGGCCTCGATCAGGTCGAGGATCACCGGGTCGGAGATGAATCCGGCCTTGATGATCTCGGCGAGACCGCTGACGTAGTCGTTGACCGGCAGCGATTCCAGCGCCGCCAGGTCGCAGAGCACGCCGGCCGGCGGGTGGAAGGCGCCGACGAGGTTCTTGCCCTCGGCGGTGTTGATGCCGGTCTTGCCGCCGACGGCCGCGTCCACCATCGCCAGGATGGTGGTCGGGACGGCGATCCAGCGCACCCCGCGCAGCCAGGAGGCCGCGACGAAGCCCGCGAGGTCGGTGGTGGATCCCCCGCCGACGCCGACGATGGCGTCGCTGCGGGTGAAGCCGGACTGGCCCAGCGCCTTCCAGCAGTACGCCGCCACCTCGGCCGTCTTGGCCTCCTCGGCGTTCGGCACCTGGATGGCGACGGCCTCGTACCCCTGGGCGGCGAGGTCGTCGCGCAGGGCCTCACCGGTCGAGGCGAGGGCCTCGGGGTGGATGACGGCGACCCGCTGGGCCTTCGTACCGATCAGGGAGCCCAGCTCGCCGAGCAGCTGCCGGCCGACCAGCACCTCGTACGCTTCGTGCCCGGCGCTCGCGCCGACCTGGATCCGCGTCACCTTGTCCGTCATGCGTTCTTCAACTCCAGAGCGTCGAGGACCGCCTGGGCGACCTCTTCGGGCGTGCGCTCGTCGGTGGCCACCACGACGCGCGCGACTTCGGTGTACAGGGGGCGCCGGGCGTCCATCAGCTCGCGCCACTGGCGGCGCGGGTTGACGGCGAGCAGCGGGCGCGCGGCGCCGAGGCCGACGCGCTTGACGGCTTCCTCGACGTCCATCGAGAGGTAGGCGACGGGCAGCCCGGTCAGCAGCTCGCGCGTCTTCTCGTCGAGGACGGCGCCGCCGCCGAGGGCGAGGACGCCCTCGTGGCCGGCGAGGGCCGCGGCGACCGCCTCCCGCTCCAGCTCGCGGAAGTGCGGTTCGCCCTCGTCCACGAAGATGTCGGAGATCTCCCGGCCCTGGGCCGCGACGATGTCGGCGTCGGTGTCCCGGTAGGAGACGCCGAGCCGCTGGGCGATCAGCTCGCCCACGGTGGACTTGCCGGACCCCATGGGGCCGACGAGGACCACCAGGGGGCCGGACGCGCTGGTGCCCGTCACCGGATCTGCAGGTTGTCGAGGTAGGACCGGACGTTGCGGCGGGTCTCGGGGACGGAGTCGCCGCCGAACTTCTCCACGACGGCGTCGGCCAGCACCAGGGCGACCATGGCCTCGGCGACGATGCCCGCGGCGGGCACCGCACAGACGTCGGAGCGCTGGTGGTGCGCGACGGTGGCCTCGCCGGTGGCGACGTCCACGGTCGCCAGGGCCTTCGGCACGGTCGCGATCGGCTTCATCGCCGCGCGCACGCGCAGCAGCTCGCCGGTGGTCAGACCGCCCTCGGTGCCGCCGGAGCGGCCGGAGGTGCGCTTGATGCCCTCGGGGGTGTTGACGATCTCGTCGTGTGCCTGCGAGCCGGGCACGCGGGCCAGGTCGAAGCCGTCGCCGACCTCCACGCCCTTGATGGCCTGGATGCCCATGAGCGCGGCCGCGAGGCGCGCGTCGAGGCGGCGGTCCCAGTGCACGTGCGAGCCGAGGCCGACGGGCACGCCGTAGGCGAGGACCTCGACGACGCCGCCGAGGGTGTCGCCGTCCTTGTGGGCCTGGTCGATCTCCGCGACCATCGCCTTCGACGCGTCGGCGTCGAGGCAGCGCACCGGGTCGGCGTCGAGCTTCTCGACGTCGGCGGGGGTCGGGTAGACGCCGTACGGGGCCTTGGCGGCCGCCAGCTCCACGACGTGGGAGACGATCTCGATGCCCGCGACCTCCTTGAGGAAGGACCGGGCGACGGCGCCGAGGGCCACGCGGGCGGCGGTCTCACGGGCGCTGGCGCGCTCCAGGATCGGCCGGGCCTCGTCGAAGCCGTACTTCTGCATGCCGGCGAGGTCGGCGTGGCCGGGACGCGGCCGGGTCAGCGGCGCGTTGCGGCCCGTCTCCTTGAGGAGCGAGGGGTCGACCGGGTCGGCCGACATGACCGTCTCCCACTTGGGCCACTCGCTGTTGCCCACCATCACGGCGACCGGGGAGCCCAGGGAAAGTCCGTGCCGGACACCCCCGAGAAATGTCACCTCGTCCTGTTCGAACTTCATCCGGGCACCGCGGCCGTAGCCGAGCCGGCGCCGGGCGAGGTGGTCGGCCACCAGCTCGGTGGTGACCGGGACGCCGGCGGGAAGCCCCTCCAGCGTCGCTACCAGAGCCGGGCCGTGAGATTCCCCGGCCGTCAGCCAACGCAACCTGCTCAACGATGCTCCTCGTGATCGCGCCTGATTCATCGATGGCGCGATCGGGTGCGCGGCCCTGACCCGCCTACACCCGATCCTCCCATGTCCGGGCCCGCACACCGCCCTCCGGTCCAGCTGTCGGACGGCGGCGCACCCCGGCCCGGGGTGACATGTGGATCTAGAAAGGTTCCGCTTCGGCTCAGTGGCGGGCGCGCAGCGCCGCCTCGCCCGCGGCGCGCATGGCCCCGAGCGGAGCGGTGGGAGCGCCCGTCATCAGCTCGACCTGGAGGACCGCCTGGTGGACCAGGAGGTCGAGGCCGCCGAGGACCTTGCCGCCGCGCCGCGTCCAGGCCGCGGCCAGGGGCGTGGGCCAGGGGTCGTACAGGACGTCGAAGAGGGTGCCCGGAGCGGCGGGCACGGAGCCGGCCAGCTCGTCCGTGGCACCGGCCGGGGTGGTGGCGATGACCAGCGGCGCCGCCAGCGCCTCGGCCGCCCGCGACCAGTCGGCCGTACGGACGTCCACGCCGAGCCGCTCGCCCCACTCGCGCATCTCCGCGGCCCGGGCCTCGGAGCGTACGTACGCGGTCACCTCGCCGGTGCAGATCCGGGCCAGCGCGGCGAGCGCCGAGGAGGCGGTGGCGCCCGCACCGAGGACGGCGGCGGACTCCACTTTCCCGGTGCCCTGCTCGCTCAGCGCGGCGAGCAGACCGGGGATGTCGGTGTTGTCACCGACCTTGCGGCCGTCCTCGGTGAAGACGACGGTGTTGACCGTCTCCACGGAGGCGGCCGTGTCACTGATCTCGTCGAGCAGCGGGATGATCGCCCGCTTGAGCGGCATGGTCAGCGACAGCCCGGCCCACTCGGGGCCGAGCTGTGCGATGAAACCGGGGAGCGCGGCCTCGTCGATCTCGAAGCGGTCGTACGACCGGTCTCCGAGGCCGAGCTCCTGGTACGCGGCGCGGTGCAGCACCGGTGAGAGGGAGTGCTCGATGGGCGAACCCAGCACCGCGGCCCGTATCCGTGACATGTCCTGCTACCCGCCGTTCTTCTGCTTCTGCCGTGCCTGGAACTCGGCAACGAGCTGGAGGTGCTCGTCGTACGTCTTGGTGAAGGTCGTCTTGTCTTCGTCGACCGCCACGAAGAACATCCAGCCGCCGTGGTCCGGGTTGAGCGTACCGTTCAGCGCGTCCAGGCCGGGGTTCCCGATCGGGCCCGGGGGCAGGCCCGCCACGTTGTGCGTGTTGTACGGGTGGACGAACGCCTTGGCTTCCTTGACGTTGAAGTTGATCTCGCTCTGGCCCTTGATGTAGTTGTACGTCGAGTCGAACTCGATCTTCCGGTTCGTGACGTCATTGGTCTTCTTGAGGCGGTTGTAGACCACCTCCGCCATCTTCCGGAAGTCGTCGTGGTTCTTGCCCTCGGCGTTGACGAGGCTGGCGACCGTGATCACCTGGAGCGGGTTGTCCAGGCCCAGTTCCTTGGCCTTGCCCTCGACCCCGAGCTCCGTGTACTTGTCCGTCGCGTTCTTGACCATCTGCTTGAGCAGGGACTCAGGGGTGCTGTCCTTGGTCAGGTCGTAGCGCATCGGGTACAGGAAGCCCTCGAGCGGGTCCATGATGTTCTTGTCGTTGTTCGCCCAGGCCGGCAGGCCGAGGGCCTTGGCCTGCTTGAAGGCGATGTCCTTGGTGGTGCCGGCGGGCTTCTCGAGCTTCTTGTCGATGGCGTCGTAGACCGTGCTGTTGCGCATGCCCTCGGTGACGGTGAGGACGTGCAGCTTGGTGGGGTCGGTCATGAACTCGACCGCCGCGGCGGCGGACATCTTCTTCTTGAGCGGATAGACGCCGGGCTGGATCGACTTGCCCTTGGGGTTGACGGCCGCGGCGTCCACGAAGGCCTGGGCGCTCGCGACCACGCCCGCGGCCTTCAGGATCCGGCCCATCTGGCCCACGCTCGCGCCCTTGGGGATCTCCACGTCGACGGTCTCGTCGATGCCCTCGCCCGCGAAGTCCTCGGCCACGGAGAACTTGTCCTTGAGGTAGCTGTAGCCGTAGTAGCCGCCACCGCCGACCACGCCGATGATGACCACGGCCGCGATGAGGCAGGCCATGCCGCTGCGCTTCTTCGGTTTCCCGCCGGAGCGGCCCGACCGGCGGCCGCCGCGCCCGCCGTCGTCACCGTCACCGTCGTCGTCCCCGCCGCTGCGGCCGCCGCCCGCGAGGAAGGAGTCGGCCGCGGCGTCCTCTTCTTCCTGCCACGGCTCCTCGGTCTCCAGGTGCCGCATGCTCGGCGGCCGCGGGGGCGGAAAGGCCTCGGAGGTGCCGTACAGGTCGGGGGCCTCGCCGGGGTAGCCGCTCGCCTGCTGCTGCGCGTACGGATCCGCGCCTGCGTACGGGTCGACTGTCTGCGGGACCGCGGCGTACTGGCCCTGGCCGGTGTCCCAGACCTGGTTCTGCCCGGTGTCCCAGACCTGGCCCTGGCCCTGGCCCTCGTAGGTCTGCTGCTGGTGCTGCTGGTGCTGCGGATACTGCTGGTGTTGCGGGTGCTGCTGAGGATGCTGCGGATACGGCATCTGCTGCTGCTGCTGCTGCGGGTACGGCATCTGCTGGGCCTGGGGGTACTGGCCCTGGCTCTGCTGCTGCTGCGCGTAGTAGGCCTGCTGGGGGTGAGGCTCCTGCTGGTACTGCTGCGGGCCTCCGACGTAAGGCATCTGACCCTGCTGGGCCTCGTGCCCGGTCCACCCCTGGTCCCCGTACAGCGGGTCCTCGGGGTGCCACGGTTCGGGGCCAGGGCCCCGGCCATACTCAGTCATCGATCCCCTAGCGCGCCGCAGGGCGTTGGCCGCGGCTCCGTCCGCCGCGGCACACGGTGCCGCCTCTTCTGATAAGCGACGACTGTTCGAATGCCGTCACATCGCGCGGAACGTTACCGTATCGCGATCAGACAACCACTTCGACGCACTCACCGGGCGGATTACCTGATACCCGTTCGGTCTCAAGAGCGTTCTGCAGGATCACTACGGCGGCCGCCTGGTCGATGACCGACCGGCTCTTCTTCGCGTTCTTCCCCGAGGCCCGCAGGCCCTGGGCTGCGGTGACCGTGGTCATCCGCTCGTCCACCAGACGCACCGTCACGGGCTTGATGCCCTTGGCGAGTTCCGTGGCGAAGGCGCGGCACTTGGCCGCGGCCGGCCCTTCCCGCCCGCTGAGCGAGCGGGGCAGACCGACCACCACCTCGATGGGCTCGTACTCCGCGACGAGCTGCCGCAGCCGCCGGTGGGCGAAGGGGATGTCCCGCCCCGGAACGGTTTCCACCGGTGTGGCCAACACCCCGTCGGGGTCGCACGAGGCGACCCCGATCCGGGCGTCGCCGACATCGATGGCCAGACGGCGGCCACGGCGCAGTGTCATCTTCAGGCCGTCTCTACGACGAGGCGCTCGACCGCGGCGATGGCCTCGGGGATGGCGGCCGGGTTCTGGCCGCCGCCCTGAGCCACGTCCGGCTTGCCGCCACCGCCGCCGCCGAGGGTCTTGGCGGCCGTACGGACCAGGTCGCCGGCCTTGAGACCACGCTCGCGGGCGGCCTCGTTGGTGGCGATGACGGTCAGCGGGCGGTCGTTCGCCGTGGTGAACAGGGCGACGACGGCCGGGCGGTCCCCCTGGATGCGGCCACGCACGTCGAGGACCAGCTTGCGCAGGTCGTCGGCGCCGGTGCCGTCCGGCACCGTGCCCACGACGAGGGCGACGCCGTGGATGTCCTGGGCGTTGGCAGCGAGACCGGCGGCGGCCTGGAGGACCTTCTCCGCGCGGAACTTCTCGATCTCCTTCTCGGCGTCCTTCAGCTTGCCGAGCATGGAGGCGATCTTCTCCGGCAGCTCCTCCGGACGGCCCTTGACCAGCTCCTGGAGCTGGGCGACGACCGTGTGCTCCTTGGCGAGGAAGTTGTACGCGTCCACGCCGACGAGGGCCTCGACGCGGCGCACGCCGGAGCCGATGGAGGACTCGCCGAGCAGCTTCACCAGGCCGAGCTGGCTGGTGTTGCCGACGTGCGTGCCGCCGCACAGCTCCTTGGAGAAGTCGCCGATGGTCACGACGCGCACGCGCTCGCCGTACTTCTCGCCGAACTCGGCGATGGCGCCCTGCTTCTTCGCCTCGTCGATGCTCATGATCTCGGCGGTGACGTCGAGCTCGCGGGAGAGCACGTCGTTGATCTTGTGCTCGACGTCGGTGAGGACCGAGCCGGGAACGGCGTTCGGCGAGCCGAAGTCGAAGCGGAAGCGACCGGGCGAGTTCTCGGAACCGGCCTGGGCGGCCGTCGGGCCGAGCGCGTCGCGCAGGGCCTGGTGCGTCAGGTGCGTGGCCGAGTGGGCGCGGGCGATGGCCCGGCGGCGCTGGATGTCGATGGCGGCGTACGCGGAGGCGCCCACCGTCACCTCGCCGACCTGGACGGAGCCCTTGTGCACGGAGACGCCGGGGACCGGCTGCTGCACGTCGCGGACGACGATGACGGCGCCGGAGTCGAGCTTGATGCGGCCCTGGTCGGCGAGCTGGCCGCCGCCCTCGGCGTAGAAGGGGGTGCGGTCCAGGACGACCTCGACCTCGTCGCCCTCGGAGGCGGCGGGCGCGGAGACGCCGTTGACCAGGAGGCCGACGATGGTGGACTCGCCCTGGTTGGTGGCGTAGCCGGTGAACTCGGTGGCGCCGGAGCCGTCGGCGATCTCCCGGTAGGCGGACATGTCCGCGTGGCCGGTCTTCTTGGCCTTGGCGTCGGCCTTGGCGCGGTCCCGCTGCTCCTGCATCAGGCGGCGGAAGCCGGGCTCGTCCACGGCGAGGCCCTGCTCGGCGGCCATCTCCAGGGTGAGGTCGATCGGGAAGCCCCACGTGTCGTGGAGCAGGAACGCCTTGTCGCCGGCCAGGACCGTGCCGCCGGCGGCCTTGGTCTCGGTCACGGCGGTGTCGAGGATGTTCGTGCCGCCCTTGATGGCCTTGAGGAAGGCGGCCTCTTCGGCGAGCGCGACGGTCTCGATGCGCTTGCGGTCGGTCACGAGCTCCGGGTACTGCTGCCCCATCGTCTCGATGACCACGTTGACCAGGTCCTGGACGACCGGGCCGGTGGCGCCCATGAGGCGCATGTTGCGGATGGCGCGGCGCATGATGCGGCGCAGCACGTAGCCGCGGCCCTCGTTGCCGGGGGACACGCCGTCGCCGATGAGCATGGTCGAGGTGCGGATGTGGTCGGCGACCACGCGCAGCGAGACGTCGGTGCCCTTCTCGGCTCCGTACTGCACGCCGGTCAGCTCGGTGGCCTTGTCCATGACCACGCGCAGGGTGTCGGTCTCGTACATGTTCTGTACGCCCTGCAGGATCATCGCGAGGCGCTCGAGGCCGAGACCGGTGTCGATGTTCTTCGACGGCAGGTCGCCGAGGATCGGGAAGTCTTCCTTCCCGTCGCCGGCGCCGCGCTCGTACTGCATGAAGACCAGGTTCCAGATCTCCACGTAGCGCTCGTCGTTGACGGCGGGGCCGCCCTCGACGCCGAACTCGGGGCCGCGGTCGTAGTTGATCTCCGAGCAGGGACCGCAGGGGCCCGGGACGCCCATGGACCAGAAGTTGTCCTTCTTGCCCAGGCGCTGGATGCGCTCCTGCGGGACGCCGACCTTGTCGCGCCAGATGGCCTCGGCCTCGTCGTCGTCGAGGTAGACCGTGATCCAGAGCTTCTCGGGCTCGAGGCCGTAGCCGCCGTCCGCCACGGAGCTGGTGAGCAGCTCCCAGGCGTACTTGATGGCGCCTTCCTTGAAGTAGTCCCCGAAGGAGAAGTTGCCGCACATCTGGAAGAACGTGCCGTGGCGGGTGGTCTTGCCGACCTCTTCGATGTCCGGCGTACGGACGCACTTCTGCACGCTGGTGAGCGTGGACGCGGGCGGCTTGACCTCGCCGAGGAAGTACGGCTTGAACGGCACCATGCCCGCGGGCACCAGCAGCAGAGTCGGGTCGTCCGCGATGAGCGACGCCGAAGGGACAACGGTGTGACCGCGCTCCTCGAAGAAGCTCAGCCAGCGGCGGCGGATTTCAGCCGACTCCATCAGTGGTCCTCATTCCGGTTGTACGTAACAGTCGAACGGTTCGTGTTCTGGTCGTGCTCGATGGCCCGCAGCCGCCGCGGCCCGGGAAGGGCGGTGACGTTGGCGGGCAGTTCGGGATCCTGGTGGAGTCCCAGTGCGTCGTTCAGCTCGTCCTCGCGCTGCGACATCCCCGACTTGACGTCGAGGGCGAAGTCCTTGAGGCGGTGGCCCGCCTCGATCGCCTTGTCGGCGGCCTGGGCGGCGAGGCTCTCCGGCGTCAGCTTCTTCAGCTGCCGGTTGACCTTGGTGGTGGCCCACACGCCGGCGGCCGCGCCGGCGGTGAACCAGAAGGCTCGGCGGAACATCGGAGATCTCAGCCCTTCTGCTTCCGGCGCCGGGCGGCCGGCACCGTACGGCCGACGATCACGGTCCGTCGGGAGGTCTTGGCCGGCGCGCCCTCGGGGGTCGCGCCCGGGGTCGCCCCGCCCTTGCCCAGCGCCTTGCGGACGCCGTAGCCGAAGGCCGCGACCTTGACGAGCGGGCCGCCGAAGGTGGACGCGACTGTGGAGGACAGCGCGGAGGCGTTGGAGGTGACTTCCTGTACGTCGCTCGCGATGGCGTCGACCCGGTCGAGCTGGGTGCGGGCGGAGCGGACGGTGGTGGAAGCCTCCGCGAGCAGCGGCACGGCCTGTTCGGTCACGTCGGCCACCAACTTGGTGGTCGCCTTGAGCACCTGGGCCAGCCTCACCAGCACCACGGCGAGGAAGGAGACCAAAATGGCCCAGAAGACGGCCACGAGGATCCCGGCCACCTCTCCACCGGACACGTTCACACCGCTCTCTACAGATTGATCACCAAGCGAAAAAGTCGTCCTCCGACCCTATCGCGCCGGAGATCCGCCGCAGTACCGGAATTCCGGGGCGCCGCGCCCACCGGGTGCCGGGAAACGACCCGCCTTGTACGCAGCGCATGCGGACCAGTACGCTCCGTGCCCCATGCGACAAAGACCCATTCCACGAAGGACGCCGGGCAATCTTCCCTCGGACCTGAGCGGCTTTGTCGGGCGGGGCGGGGAACTTTCCGAGCTGGAGAGGCTGCTGGACGCCTCACGGCTGGTCACGGTGACCGGCGCGGGCGGCGTGGGCAAGACCCGCCTGGTTCTGGCGGCGGCCAGGGCGGCCGCCGACGCGGCGGCCGGTCCCGTCCGGCCCGCCGACGGGGTTGATCACGCCGATGCCGCGCAGGAACGCTACTGCGATGGTGTGTGGCTGGCCGAGCTGGCCTCCGTACGGGATCCGGCGCTGCTGGCGCTGACGCTCGCCGAGGCCCTGGGGCTGACCGACCACACCACCCGTCCGCCCCGGACGGTACTTGCCGAACACCTGGCCGAGCGGCGCCTGCTGCTGGTCCTGGACGGCTTCGAGCAACTGGTCGACGAGACGGCCGACCTGGTACGGGACCTCCTGCGCCGCTCCCCCGGCCTGCGCGTGCTCGCCGCCGGCCGGCGACCGCTGACACTCGACGGGGAACTGTCCTGGCCGCTGGCCCCGCTGGACCCGGAGGAGGCCCTGGCCCTGCTGATCGAGCGGACCTCGGCGGCCGATCCGGCCTTCGCCCTGACGGAGGCCAACCGGGCGGAGCTGGCCGAGCTGTGCGCCCGCCTCGACGGCCTGCCGCTGGCGCTGGAACTGGCGGCCGGCCGGCTGCGCACGCTGTCGCCGGCGCAGGTGCTGTCCCGGCTGGAGGACCGCTTCGCCCTGCTGACGGGCGGCTCGCGCGGCGCGCTGCCCCGCCATCGGGCGCTGCGCACGGCGATCGGCTGGAGCCACGAGCTGTGCACGTCCGGGGAGCGGCTGCTGTGGGCGCGGCTCTCGGTGTTCGCCGGGCAGTTCGACCTGGACGCCGCCGAGTACGTGTGCGCGGGGCCGGACCTGCCGGTGGATTCGGTGCTGGACCTGGTCGGGGAGCTGCTGGGGCAGTCCCTGCTGGTCCGGGAGGAGACGGCGGCCGGGGTCCGCTACCGGATGCTGGAGAGCGTACGGATCTACGGGGCGGGCTGGCTGGAGTCGCTGGGCGACGCCCGGCGGCTGCGGCGCCGGCACCGGGACTGGTACATGGGCCTGGCGACCTGGTGCGAGCTGGACTGGTTCAGCCCGCGCCAGGAGGAGGTGGCCGCGCTGGTGGAGGCGGAGCTGCCGAATCTGCGGCTCGCGCTGGAGTGCTGCCTGGACGAGCCGGAGGAGGTCCACCTGGGCCAGTACCTGGCGGGCACCCTCTGGTTCTACTGGGCGGGCTGCGGCCGGCTCACCGAGGGCCGGCACTGGCTGGACCGGACCCTGGAGGGCGACCTCGGGCTCGCGGGAGCGGAGTACGAGAGCTCCCGGCTGAAGGCGCTGTGGGTGCTCGGGTACGTCGCGGCCCTCCAGGGCGACTCGGTGGCCTCGATGAGCGCGCTGTACGAATGCCGGGACGGGGCCGTGCGGAGCGAGAACCCGGTGGCGGGCGCCTACGCAGTGCACCGGATGGGCTGTCTGGCACTGGTCTCGGACGACATGGCCCGGGCCGGGGAGCTGCTGGGCTCGGCGCTGGAGCGCTACCGGGAGGCCGGGGAGCTCAACAGCAACGTCCTGATGTGCCAGGTGGAGCTGGCGATGGCGCTGGCCTTCCAGGGGGAGCTGGCGGGCGCGCTCACCTTGTGCCGGGAGGTCCGGGACATCTGCGAGGAGCGCGGGGAGCGCTGGACCAAGGCGTACGCCCTGTACGTGCTGGCGTACGCGGCGCTGGACACCGGGGGCACGGCCGAGGCGCGGCGGCTGCTGGCCGAGTGCGTGGCCATCAACCACACGTTCCGCGATCTGGTCGGACTGGTGCTGGCGGTGGAGCTGCTGGCGCTGGTCACGGTGGCCGAGGGCCATCCGGCGGAGGCGGCGGTCCTGCAGGGCGCGGCGGAGCCCCTGTGGGACGGGGTGGGGATGCGGCTGTTCGGCTCGGGGTACTTCAACGCCCCGCGGCTGATGTGCCAGGAGCGGGCGGGCGAACTCCTGGGGGCCGAGCGGTACGCCTCCTGCGCCCGGCACGGCCGGACCCTGCCGCTGGACGCCCTCGTGGAGCGCGCCCTGCGCGGACCGGAGCCGGCGCCCGTGCCGGCGGGTCCGCTGCCGAGGCCGCGCGGCGCCACGGAGCGGGCCGAGCGGCCGATGGCGCACCCGGGGGCGAAAAGCAGGAAACCCGCCGGCTCCCCCGAAGGGGAACCGGCGGGCTGAACCAGCCTGTGAGGGCTACGTCCGCTGGTGTTGCTCGATCAGCGGGCGTAGTACTCGACGACGAGCTGCTCGTCGCAGATGACCGGGATTTCCTTGCGGTTCGGGTCGCGGTCCAGGCGGAAGGCCAGGGCCTTCAGGTTGACCTGCAGGTAACGCGGGGTTTCGCCCTCGCCTGCGTAGCCACCCTCACGGGCAACCTGGAACGGAACCTTCTCGCGGCTGCGCTCGCGCACCGTGATGACGTCGTCCGGACGGACGCGGAACGACGGCTTGTCGACCTTGTCGCCGTTGACCTCGATGTGGCCGTGAACGACCATCTGGCGAGCCTGGTAGATGGTGCGGGCGATGCCCGAACGCAGGACCAGGGCGTCGAGGCGACGCTCGAGCTCGACGACCAGCGCCTCGCCCGTCTTGCCTTCGGCCTTCTTGGCGCGGTCGTACGCGCGGGCCATCTGACGCTCAGAGATGTCGTACTGAGCGCGCAGACGCTGCTTCTCCAGCAGACGAACCTTGTAGTCCGAGTTCTGCTTGCGGCCACGGCCGTGCTCGCCCGGCGGGTAGGGGCGGGCCTCGAAGTACTTGACGGCCTTCGGGGTCAGCGCAATGCCGAGGGCACGCGACTTCTTGACCTTGGGTCGCTTCTGGTTCACGTGGAACCTACCTCCATGTAAGTTAGGTGAGGCTTACCTTAGCGAGGAGGACGTAATGTCTCGACCACATGGGATCCCCCTGCCCAGTGCGCACCGAAGTTCAGATCCAAACGAAACAGGATCTGCTTTCGGCGACGATAAGCAAGGTCAGCCGCGTCCCAGGGAAGGCGTTCGGCAGCTCACCGGAGCCGAACGCGTACGAACCCTCGTAGAGTCCAACGCCTCAGTATCCCTCACGCTCCCGGGTGCTCTGGACCAGGGGGAGTACGGGACAGGGATGCCGGCCGCAAGGACCGTCACCCCGGACGGGGACGTGATTCTCCTGGTATCAGGGGAATCCGCGGCTGCCAGGGCAGCCGCTCACGCCCAGGACGACGACCTCACCGCCGTGATCGAGATCACGGATGTGGCGCCGGTGTCCGTGCCCCATCGTATCCGAGGCCGCGCCTGGCTCGCCGGGTGGCTCACGCCGGTGCGCGGGGCCGCCGACCGGGCGGCCTGCGCGGCGCTGATGGCCGAGCGGCACCCGGTCGGCGAACTCCTCGGCCTGACCGAGTCGCTCGACGCGCCACCCGCCGGCCGGCCCGCGTGGATGCTGCTGCGCCTGGAGGTCGGCGAGATCTCGGTGGACGACCTGTGGGGCGCCGAGCACGTGGACCCGGAGCTGCTGGCCGGGGCCGAGCCCGACCCGATGGTGGCCCACGAGACGGAGCTCCTCCAGCACCTGGCCTCTTCGCACGGAGAGCGGATGGGTGACCTGTGCGGCCTGCTGGGCACCCGGGAGACGGAGGGCCTGACCGCGGTCCCCCTCGCGCTGGACCGGCTTGGCCTGCGGGTGCGCTTCACGCGCGGCGCCACCGCCTTCGACGCCCGCTTCGACTTCCCGGAGCCGGTGACCGACGTCTGCGGCCTGCGCAGGGCGATGAGCACCCTGTTCCCCGGCTAGTGCTGTGACCGGGGCTACGGGCAGGTGCCGAGCATCTCCTGCAGCGCCTGCTTCTCCGGCGGGGTCACGGAGAGCGCGTACTTCGCCTTGATCCCGGTGTACCGCCGCGCGTACTCGCACCAGTAGGCCTTCTGGGGCGGCTTCCACTTGTCCGCGGTCTTGCTGCTCTTCTCGTAGTTCGTCTGCTTGTCCACGGCGAGCAGCACGTCCAGGTCGTTGGCGTACTCCAGGCGCCGCTGCGGGGTCCAGGCGTACGCGCCCCCGCGCCAGGCGGCGCCCAGGGCGACGACGTGGTCGGTCTGGATCTGCGAGGCGCGGCGGTAGGTATAGGGGAGCTCCTTCCCCGTGTACGGGTCCTTCAGCACCCCGGACAGCACGACGCAGGGGTTCCTGTCGCCCTCGCGCAGTTCCCGGAGGTCCCTGCGCAGGACGTCGTCGCGGGTGTCGCAGCCGTTGCGGCCGCCGACGGCGTCGGTCTCGTCGGACCAGTACTTGCCGAAGTTCTCGCGCTTGTACGTCTCCCAGTTCTTGCCCCACTCGACCTTGAGCTTGCCCAGCTGGGTCTTGGCGACGGCCGTGGCGGGCGGGAACCCGGCGCTCGCGAGGGGGACCTGGGCGACGAGTGCGGCGGCACTGGCCTGCGCCCTTTCGCCGTCTCCGTGGTGGCACCCACTGAGCAGCAGCGCGGCGGCGCCGGCGGCGATCAACGCGGTGGCACGTCTCATGCGACGGAGCCTAGGCCCGGCCCTCTTGCCCGGCACCCGCGACACGACCCCGCTGCGCGGGGCGAAGTCCCCGCAGCCCGAGCCCCTGGGGCTCCGCCCCCAGGAACGGCACCGCGGGTCAGGACCCGGCGCCGCGGAGGCGCTCGCGGACCTTTTCCACCACGTCCGCGTAGCGGGCTTCGGCCCCGTACCGGGTCGGTTCGTAGTACCGCTTGCCATGGACCTCGTCCGGCGCGTACTGCTGCGCAGCAATCGCTCCGGGCACGTCGTGCGGGTACACGTACCCCACCGCGTGCCCCAGCTTCGCCGCCCCCTTGTAGTGCCCGTCACGCAAGTGCGTCGGCACGGACCCCGCCAGCCCCGCCTTGACGTCGGCCAGCGCCGCGCCGATCGCGGTCGTCGCGGTGTTCGACTTCGGGGCCAGCGCCAGCGCGATCGTCACGTGCGACAGCGTGAGCGAGGCCTCCGGGAAGCCGATCATCGCCACCGCCTGGGCCGCGGCCACCGCGAGCGGCAGGGCCGCCGGGTCGGCCAGCCCGATGTCCTCGCTCGCCGAGATCATCAGCCGGCGCGCGATGAACCGGGGGTCCTCCCCCGCTTCGATCATGCGCGCCAGATAGTGCAGCGCCGCGTCCACGTCCGAGCCCCGGATCGACTTGATCAGCGCGCTCGCCACGTCGTAGTGCTGGTCGCCGTCCCGGTCGTACTTCACCGCGGCCCGGTCGACGGCCTCCTCCACGGTCTGGAGGCTGATCTCCGGCTCACCCTTGGCGATCGCCGAGCCCGCACCCGCTTCCAGGGCCGTCAGGGCGCGCCGCGCGTCTCCTCCGGCGATCCGCAGCAGGTGCGCCTCCGCGTCCGCGGGCAGGGTGACGGCGCCGCCGAGGCCCCGCTCCTCCGTCAGCGCCCGGTGCATCAGGGCGCTGAGGTCCTCGTCCGTCAGCGGTTCCAGCGTCAGCAGCAGCGAGCGCGACAGCAGCGGGGAGATGATCGAGAAGTACGGGTTCTCCGTGGTCGCGGCGATCAGCGTGACCCAGCGGTTCTCCACGGCCGGCAGCAGCGAGTCCTGCTGCGCCTTGCTGAAGCGGTGGATCTCGTCGAGGAAGAGGACGGTGTCCTTGCCGTACCCGCCGGCCGCCCGCTTGGCGCCCTCGATGACGGCCCGTACTTCCTTCACGCCGGCGGTGATCGCGGACAGCTCGACGAACCGCTTCTTCGTCGCCTGGCTCACCACGTACGCGAGCGTGGTCTTCCCGATGCCCGGCGGGCCCCAGAGGATCACCGAGGAGGCGCCGGCGGGACCGCCCGCCCCGTCCCCGACGAGCCGGCGCAGGGGGGAGCCTTGCTTCAGCAGGTGCTGCTGGCCGACGACCTCGTCCAGGGTGCGCGGACGCATCCGGACGGCGAGCGGAGAACTGGAGGGGTCCTTCGCCTGGCGGTCTTCGGCGGCAGCGGTGAAGAGATCTGGTTCCACACCGGAAGCCTATGCGAGGCCACCGACACTCCCGCCCGGACGGATCAGGTGGTCAGGACATCCAGAAGTCCCACCAGCGGGTCAGGATCAGCATGCCGATGATCCCGATGTGCAGGACGGGCAGCACCCAGGTGAACTCGTCGAAGAGGCCGCGCAGCCAGTCGGGAGCCGGCAGCAGCCGGCCCCGGACGTTGTGCGAGGTGACGTACCAGAACATGACGATGGTGGCGACCCAGGCCAGGCAGCACCACAGGCACAGGGAGTTGATCGTGTAGAGCGACTGGTACATCAGCCAGGTGCAGAAGCCGACGCCGAAGAGCATCCCGGCGTTCAGGGTGAGCCAGTACCAGCGCGGGAAGCGCGCCCGGGCGAGCAGGCTCATGCCGACGCAGACCACCATGCCGTAGGCGACCAGCCCCAGCATCGGGTTCGGGAAGCCGAAGACCGACGCCTGGTCGCTCTTCATGATGTTGCCGCAGGAGACGATCGGGTTGAGGCTGCAGCCCGGGACGAAGTCCGGGTCCTCCAGCAGCTTGAACTTGTCGATCGTGATGACCCAGGCGGCGAGCAGTCCCGCGGCTCCCGTGATCACCAGCAGCAGGGCGAGCGCCCGGCTGCCGCCGACGGCCGTTCGCGGCTCGACGATGTCCGTATCGGTCCCACGTGTCGTCATCCGGCCCGCTCCACATCTGCAAGGTCAACAAGCACCGGCCATTGTGCCGTACCCGGCCGGACCGTCCACCCTCCACTGTCCACCCTCCACTGTCCATCGTTCGACGGACAGGAGGAGGTACGCACGGGGGGACCGGTGGCCGGGCTTCCGCCACACCATGTGAGACATGACAGAGAACGCGGTGGAAGTACGGGGGCTCCGCAAGCAGTACGGCGAAGTCACCGCAGTGGACGGACTGGACCTGACGATCCGGCGGGGCGAGGTCTTCGGCCTCCTGGGGCCCAATGGCGCCGGCAAGAGCACGACGGTGGAAATCCTCCAGGGGCACCGGGAGCGGGACGGCGGCGAGGTGCT
Source organism: Streptomyces sp. NPDC059957 (assembly GCF_042730015.1). Taxonomy (NCBI): domain Bacteria; kingdom Bacillati; phylum Actinomycetota; class Actinomycetes; order Kitasatosporales; family Streptomycetaceae; genus Streptomyces; species Streptomyces sp. NPDC059957. The sequence goes on from NZ_JBHWMB010000044.1 coordinate 20,179, forward strand.
CGTCCTCGGCGCGGACCCCGCGACCGCCGGCCGGGCCTGGCGCTCGCGCGTCGGCATCGTCTGGCAGGACGAGTCGGCGCCCGCCGAACTGACGGTGCGGGAGACGGTCGAGCACTTCGCCCGCTACTACCCGGCCCCGCGCGATCCGGCCGAGGTGATCGCCCTGGTCGGCCTGGAGGACAAGCGCGGTCACCGGCTCAAGACCCTCTCCGGCGGCCAGCGGCGCCGCCTCGACGTGGCGCTCGGGGTCATCGGCGACCCCGAGCTGCTGCTCCTGGACGAGCCGACGACCGGCTTCGACCCGGTGGCCCGGCGGCAGTTCTGGGACCTGATCCGGCTGCTGTCCGAGTCGGGCACCACCATCGTGCTCACCACCCACTACCTGGAGGAGGCCGAGGCGCTCGCCGACCGGCTCGCGGTCATCGCCCGCGGCAAGGTCGTGGCCGAGGGCGAACCGGCCGCACTGCGCTCCCGCCTCGGGACCGGCGCCACCGTCGAGTGGACCGACCGGGACGGCGGCCCGCGCAGCACCTCCACCGAGACGCCCACCCGTACGGTCGCCGAACTGGCGGCCCGCTTCGACGGAGAGGTCCCGGACCTGAGGATCACCCGCCCCACCCTGGAGGACGTGTACCTGCGCCTCACGGGCCGGCTCGACCGGAACACGACGCGGCAGGAGGAGTCCCGATGAGCACGCAGACCGGTACGGGCACGAGTACGGGCACGAGTACGGGCAAGGCCACGGGAACGGGCGGGGCCGGGGCGCTGCCCGGCGCCTGGTCCCTCGGTGTGAGCCGCGGGGTGCTGGAGATCAGGCAGTTCGTCCGCCAGCGCGACGCGGTGATCTTCACCTTCGCCTTCCCCATCGTCTTCCTCGCGCTCTTCGCCTCGATCTTCAGCGAGGGCATGGAGGGCAGCGGGGTCACCGCCTCCCAGATGTACGCGGCCGGCATGGTCGCCGCCGGCATCATGTCCACCAGCTTCCAGTCCCTCGGCATCTCCATCGCCGTCGAACGCGACGAGAAGGTGCTGCGCCGGCTGCGCGGAACCCCGATGCCGCCGGCCGCGTACTTCCTCGGCAAGGTGTGGATGGTGCTGGCCACCGGCCTCGCCGAGACCGCGATCCTGCTGCTGGTCGGCTCCACCCTGTTCGATCTCGATCTGCCGACGTCCGCCTCGAAGTGGCTGACGTTCGCCTGGATCTTCGTCCTGGGCCTGGCCGGCTGCGCCCTGCTCGGCATCGCGATCAGCAGCCTGCCCAAGTCCGGCAAGAGCGCCAGCTCGGTCGTGGTCCTGCCCTTCCTGATCCTGCAGTTCATCTCCGGGGTGTTCATCCCGGTCCACCAGATCCCCGACTGGCTGCTGAACATCGGGGCGCTGTTCCCGCTCAAGTGGATGTGCCAGGGGCTGCGCGGGGTGTTCCTTCCCGAGTCCGCGGCCGTTTTCGAACAGGCCGGTGCCTGGGAGTATGGGCGGGTCGCCCTGGTCCTGGGGGCCTGGGTGCTCGGAGGGCTGGTGCTGTGCCTGCTGACCTTCAAGTGGAAGAACCGGCGCGACGGCTGAGCGCATTCGCCGAGGCGGCCGGAGCGCGCGAGTCCCACGTCTGGGACCGCGCGTTCGGCCCGTGGGACCTCTACTTCGGGGTCGTGTGGATCGCAACCGCGGCCTTCGTCCTCGGCTCGGACTCCCCCGGGCCGGCGTACCGGATCACCGCCGTCGTCCTGCTCGCCCTCCTGATCCCCTGCTACCTCGGCGCCGGACGCCCGCTGCTCCTGCTGGAGCCGGGCGCCGCACCCCGGGCCTCCGCCCGCTACGTGGGCGTGGCGCTGGCCCTCTTCCTGCCGGCGGCCGCCCTGGCCGGCGAGGCCCGGCTGATCACCTTCGCCCTCGCCCCTCAGTGCTTCATGCTGCTGCCGCTGCGGCGCGCGGTCTGCGCCGTGGGCCTGCTGTGCCTGCTGCCGGTGGCTGGCTGGGCACTGGTGTGGCGCCCTGAGGGGCATTCCGTCTTCGCGAGCGCGCTCGGCGCGCTCGTCACCTTCCTCTTCTCCGCCTTCTTCGGTGCCTGGATCCTCCGGATCATCGAACAGAGCCGGCACCGGGCCTCCCTCATCGCGGAACTCGACGCCAGCCGGGAGGAGGTGACCCGGCTCTCCGCCGAGCGCGGCGCCCACGCCGAAAGGGAACGCATGTCCCGGGAGATCCACGACACCCTCGCCCAGGGCTTCACCAGCCTGCTGATGCTCGTACAGGCCGTGCAGTCGGAGCTGGACACCGATCCGGAGCGGGCCAGGCACCATCTGGAGCTGATGGCCGTCACCGCCCGGCAGAACCTGGCCGAGGCCCGCGCCCTGGTCGCGGGCGGTGTGCCCGCCGATCTCGACGGCGGATCGCTGCCCGACGCGGTACGGCGGCTCGCGGCCCGGCACGATCCGCCGGCGGCCGTCTCGGTGACCGGGGAGGTCCGGCCGCTGGCCGCGGTCCTGGAGGTGGTGGCCCTGCGGTCCTGCCAGGAGTCCTTGTCGAACGCGGCCAAGCACGCCGGACCGCAGGCCCGTTGCGCGGTGTCCCTCGCCTACGGCGGCTCCGAGCTGACCCTGACGGTCCGGGACACCGGCCGGGGCTTCGATCCGGCGGCCCCCGCAGCGGGCTACGGACTGCGGGGGCTGTTCGCCCGCGCGGCCGAGGTGGGCGGCGCCGCGGCGGTCGACAGCGCCGCCTCGGCCGGCACCACCGTCACCGTCACACTCCCGATCCGCTGACCCGCTGATCCGCGGATCTGCTGATCCGCTGAGGAGCCGTACGAGATGATCCGCATCCTGCTGGCCGACGACCACCCGGTGGTACGGGAGGGCCTGCGCGGCATGCTCGCCGCCGAACCGGACCTGGAGGTCGTCGCCGAGGCCTCGAACGGCCCGCAGGCGGAGGCGCTGGCCGCGCGGCTGGTCCCCGAAGGCGGCCTGGACCTGATCCTGATGGACCTGCGGATGCCGGGCGGCGACGGAGTCGAATCGATCGCCCGCATCACGGCGGCCCGGCTGCCGGTACGGGTGGTGGTGCTGACCACGTACGAGGAGGACCGGGACATCCTGCGCGCGGTGGAGGCGGGGGCGGCGGGCTACCTGCTGAAGGACATGGCGCGGGCGGAGCTGGCGGCCGCGGTCCGGGCGGCCGTGCGCGGCGAGACGGTCCTCGCCCCGACGGTGGCGGGCCGCCTGGTCGACCAGCTCCGCACCCGCCCGTCGGTGCCGCGGCTCTCCGACCGGGAGGTGGCGGTGCTCCGCCTGGTCGCGGAGGGCGCGACGAACGCGGAGATCGGGCGCCGGCTGTTCGTGGCGGAGTCCACGGTCAAGACGCACATGCTGCGCATCTTCGGAAAGCTGGAAGTCGCCGACCGCACGGCGGCGGTGACGACAGCCATGCGGCACGGCTTGCTGTGACCGCGGCCGCTGCGCGGGGCCTCCCCCACCCCGCCCCTTCCCGAAACCGGGGCTCCGCCCCGGACCCCGTTTCCGGGCTCCGCCCCAGGAAACTGCGAAAGGGCGGGGCGGGGAGAGCTCCGCGCAGCGGATCCCCCGGCCCCGCCCCACCAGGCGGCGGCGTCCGTCAGGCCAGGCGGGCCCGGACCGTGGCGACCAAGTCGGCGACGGCCACCGGCGCCTGCTCCCCGGACTCCATGTCCTTCAACTGGACCACGCCCTCCTCCAGGTCACGGTCGCCCGCGACCACCGCGAACCGCGCCCCGCTGCGGTTCGCGTCCTTCATCGCACCCTTGAGGCCCTTGCCCCCGTAGGAGATGTCCGCGGCCACGCCGGCCCGCCGCAGCTCGGTCACCAGACCGAACAGCACCGGCTTCGCCGCGCCGAGCGCCACCGCGAAGACGGAGGTCGAGGCGGGGATGTCCAGTTCGACGCCCTCGGCTTCGAGCGCCAGGACCGTGCGGTCGACGCCCAGCGCCCAGCCCACCGAGGGCAGCGCGGGCCCGCCGATCATCTCGGAGAGGCCGTCGTAGCGGCCGCCGCCGCCCACCGCGGACTGGGAGCCCAGACCGTCGTGGACGAACTCGAAGGTGGTGCGGGTGTAGTAGTCCAGGCCGCGCACGAGCTTCTCGTCGTCCTCGAAGACGACCCCGGCCGCCGTCACCAGCGCCCGGACCTCCTCGTGGTACGCCTTGCAGGCGTCGCAGAGGTAGTCGCGCAGCATCGGGGCGCCGACGAGCTGCTTCTGCACGTCCGTCCGCTTGTCGTCGAGCACGCGCAGCGGGTTGATCTCGGCCCGGCGGACGGTCTCCTCGTCGAGGTCCAGTCCGCTCAGGAAGGCCTGGAGTGCCTCCCGGTACACCGGGCGGCACTCCTTGTCGCCGAGCGAGTTCAGCAGGATCCGGAAGTTGCGCAGGCCCAGCGAGCGGTACGCCTGGTCGGCCAGGATGATCAGCTCGGCGTCCAGCGCCGGGTCCTCGGCTCCGATGGCCTCGGCGCCGACCTGGGAGAAGTGGCGGTAGCGGCCCTTCTGCGGCTTCTCGTAACGGTAGTACGAGCCCGAGTACCAGAGCTTGACCGGCAGGTTGCCCTTCTTGTGCAGGCTGGCCTCCAGTGCCGCGCGCAGCACCGAGGCCGTGCCCTCGGGACGCAGGGCCAGCTGGTCGCCGCCCTTGGTCTCGAAGGCGTACATCTCCTTGGAGACGATGTCGGTGGACTCGCCCACACCTCGGGCGAACAGGCCGACGTCCTCAAAACCGGGCGTCTCGATGTAGCCGTAGCCGGAGTTGCGCAGCGGGGCGGAGATGGCCTCGCGCACCGCCAGGTACTTCACGGATACCGGCGGGATCAGGTCGTACGTGCCCTTGGGGGCCTGAAAAGTAGCCACGAAACTCTCGTCACATTCCTCGTCGTGGAGACGTGAAGCCGTCTCCCAGGCCGGCGGCCACCTGCCGCAGGTACGGGTTGGTGGCTCGCTCACGGCCAATGGTCGTGTGCTCGTTGTGTCCGGGCAGCACCACGGTCGAATCGTCGAGCGGCAGGCACACGCGGGCCAGCGACTCGAGCATGTCGGCGTGGCTGCCGCCGGGGAAGTCCGTACGCCCGATGGAGCCGGCGAAGAGCAGGTCGCCCGAGAACAGCAGCGGCGGGATGTCCGCCGCCTCGGGCATCCCGAAGGTCACCGACCCCCTCGTATGGCCGGGGGCGTGCGACACGGTGAGCTCCATGCCGGCCAGGGCGAGCTTCGCTCCGTCGGTCAGTTCCTTGACGTCCGAGGGCTCCCCCACGGTGAGCTCGCCCATGAGCTGGGCTCCGAGGGAACGGCCGAGGGCCTTCTCCGGGTCGCTCATCATGAAGCGGTCTTCGGGGTGGATCCAGGCCGGTACGTCGTGTGCTCCGCACACCGGGACCACCGAGGCCACATGATCGATGTGGCCATGGGTGAGGACGACCGCGACGGGCTTGAGCCGATGCTTCTTCAACGTCTCTTCGACACCCTGGGTGGCCTGGTGGCCCGGGTCGATGATGACGCACTCCTCACCGGCGGCGGGGGCGACCACGTAACAGTTGGTCCCCCAGGCCCCGGCGGGGAATCCGGCAATCAGCACGTTCGTCCTCAATCGTCGTCCGGCGGGAGGCTGCAGATCGGAATGCTGCTGCTCAGAGGGTACCGGCGCCGCTCATTACACAGCGAACCCATATACGGTACGGCCTAACCCAGCCCGGACAGTGGTACCAGCTACGCACAAGGAGACGACCCGGTGGTCACGAGCGATCAGCGGCGGCGCCAGCTCGCCAGGGAGAAGTACGAACGCCAGCAGAAGCGGCGCGCCGAAGAGCGGCAGAAGTCGCGCAAGCGGCTCGCCGTGATCGGTGCGGCGGTGGCCGTGGTCGTTGCGGCGCTGGTCGGCCTCGTGGCCGGCGGTGTGTTCGACAAGGACAAGAAGGACGAGGCGGCCGACCCGGCCGCGACCCCCTCGGCCCCGGCCTCGCCCACCCCGCAGCAGTCCCCCTCCCCGGCGATGGCGATCGACGCCAAGGCGAAGTACACCTTCGCCCTGAAGACCAGTGCGGGCGACATCAAGTTCGAGATGGACGCGGCGAAGACCCCGCAGACGGTCAACTCGTTCAAGTCGCTCGCCGACAAGAAGTTCTTCGACAACACCAAGTGCCACCGCCTGACGACGGGCGGGATCTTCGTCCTGCAGTGCGGCGACCCGCAGGGCACCGGCAGGGGCGGCCCCGGCTACACCATCGCCGACGAGAACCTCGACGCGCTGGGCAAGCCCAACGCGACGGGCCAGGTCGTCTACCCGGCGGGCACGGTGGCGATGGCCAACACCGGCCAGCCCGGCTCGGGCGGCAGCCAGTTCTTCCTGGTCTACAAGGACAGCCCGCTCGCCCCGACGTACACCCCCTTCGGCAAGATCGACGCGGCCGGCCTGAAGGTGCTCGAAGAGGTGGCCAAGGCCGGTACGGCCGACGGCGGCCAGGACGGGGCTCCCAAGACCCCCGTGACGATCGAGAAGGGCACCGTCACCCAGAACTGACCGGGACCGGGCGCCCCGGGCGCCGGCTGTCTCCTCGAATTCCTCGAAGGCGCTCCGGTACGGCGATATTCCGTCGTGCTGGATGCGGACAGCCGGCCCGGCGGTCGCCTATGTTGGCGTTGTGCAGGGCGGGCGCGGCCCGCCCCAGGAAACTGTGGACGATGCCCAGGGGGTGAACCCCTCGCAAGGCATCAGGTGGAGGAGGCGCTGTGAGCAGCGACCCGTGGGGCCGAGTCGACGAGACCGGCACCGTGTACGTGCGTACTGCCGATGGCGAGAAGGTCGTCGGCTCGTGGCAGGCCGGCACCCCGGAGGAGGCCCTGGCCTACTTCGAGCGCAAGTACGAGGGCCTGGTGGTCGAGATCGGCCTCCTCGAACGACGGGTGCGGACCACCGATCTGGCCGCCAAGGACGCCCAGACGGCCATCGAGCACCTGCGTACGCAGGTGGACGAGCACCACGCCGTCGGCGACCTCGACGCGCTGCGCGTCCGGCTGGACAAGCTGGTGTCGACCGTGGACTCGCGCCGCGAGGAGCGCAAGGTCCAGAAGGCCAAGCAGACGGACGAGGCCCGTACGGCCAAGGACGCGCTGGTGGCCGAGGCCGAGGAGCTGGCGCAGAGCGACCAGTGGCGCAGCGCCGGCGAGCGGCTGCGGGCCCTGGTGGACATCTGGAAGGGTCTGCCCCGCCTCGACCGCAAGTCGGACGACGAGCTGTGGCACCGCTTCTCGCACGCCCGTTCCGCCTTCTCCAAGCGCCGCAAGGCCCACTTCGCCTCGCTCGACGCGCAGCGCGAGGACGCCCGCAAGGTCAAGGAGAAGCTGGTCGCGGAGGCCGAGTCGCTGTCGAAGTCGACCGACTGGGGTCCGACGGCCGCGCGCTACCGCGAGCTGATGGAGAACTGGAAGGCCGCGGGCCGCGCGCAGCGCGAGTCCGAGGACGACCTGTGGAACCGTTTCCGCGGTGCCCAGGACGTGTTCTTCGCGGCGCGCAGCGAGGTGTTCGCGGAGCGCGACGCCGAGCAGGTGGAGAACCTGAAGCTGAAGGAGGAGCTGGCCGACGAGGCCGAGAAGCTCGTCCCGATCACGGACCTGAAGGCGGCCCGTGCCGCGTTCCGCTCCCTGAACGAGCGCTGGGAGGCCATCGGCCACGTACCGCGGGACGCGCGTCCCAAGGTCGAGGGCCGGATGCACACCGTCGAGCGGGCCATCCAGGAAGCCGAGGAAGGCGAGTGGCGCCGTACGAACCCGGAGGCGCGGGCCCGTGCGGCCGGTCTGACGGGTCAGCTGCAGGCGGCGGTCGACAAGCTGCGCGGCCAGATCGACACGGCGCGCGCGCAGGGCAACAACTCCAAGGCCGACAAGCTGTCCCGGGAGCTGGAGGGCCGTCAGGCCCTGCTGGACCAGGCGCTGAAGGGCCTTGAGGAGTTCGGCGGCTGATCGCGGCCCCTTCGCGTGTTCCGCTACGGCCTGCGGGCCGAGGTGACGCGGTAGACGTCGTAGACGCCCTCGACGCCCCTTACGGCCTTCAGGACGTGGCCCAGGTGCTTCGGGTCGCCCATCTCGAAGGTGAACCGGGAGGTGGCCACCCGGTCGCGGGAGGTCTGCACGGCCGCCGACAGGATGTTCACGTGCTGGTCCGACAGGACGCGGGTGACGTCCGACAGCAGCCGGGACCGGTCCAGCGCCTCGACCTGGATGGCGACCAGGAAGACGGAGGACTGGGTGGGCGCCCATTCGACCTCGAGCATCCGCTCGGGCTCCTGGGAGAGCGAGTCCACGTTGACGCAGTCCGCGCGGTGGACCGATACGCCGCTGCCGCGCGTGACGAAGCCGACGATCGGGTCGCCCGGCACCGGGGTGCAGCAGCGGGCCAGCTTGACCCACACGTCCTCGACGCCCTTGACCACCACGCCGGGGTCGGCGTTGCCGCGGCGGGTGCTGCGGCCGCGGGCCGGCGGGATGCTGTCCTCGATGTCCTCGTTGGCCGCGTCCTCGCCGCCGAGGGCCTGGACCAGCTTCTGGACCACGTTCTGCGCGGTGACGTGGCCCTCGCCGATCGCCGCGTAGAGCGAGGAGATGTCGGGGTAGCGCATCTCGTGCGCGAGGGTGACGAGGGAGTCCCCGGTCAGGATGCGCTGGATCGGCAGGTTCTGCTTGCGCATGGCCCGCGCAATGGCGTCCTTGCCGTGCTCGATCGCCTCGTCGCGGCGCTCCTTGGAGAACCAGGCGCGGATCTTGTTGCGGGCCCGGGGGGACTTGACGAAGCCCAGCCAGTCGCGGGACGGGCCCGCGCCCTCGGCCTTGGAGGTGAAGACCTCGACCAGGTCGCCGTTGTCGAGGGTCGATTCGAGCGGTACGAGCCGCCCGTTGACCCGCGCCCCTATGGTCCGGTGGCCGACCTCGGTGTGGACGGCGTACGCGAAGTCGACGGGGGTGGCTCCGGCCGGCAGGGCGATGACGTCGCCCTTGGGCGTGAAGACGAAGACCTCGTTGCGCGAGAGGTCGAAGCGCAGCGAGTCGAGGAACTCGCTCGGGTCCTCGGTCTCCTTCTGCCAGTCCAGCAGCTGGCGCAGCCAGGCCATGTCGTTGACGGTGTCGTGGCCCGCGCTGCCCTTGGCCGCCTGCGGCACGTCCGTGCGTACCTTCGAGGTGCCGGCGACGGTCTGCTGCTTGTACTTCCAGTGCGCGGCGATGCCGTACTCGGCACGGCGGTGCATGTCGAAGGTGCGGATCTGGAGCTCGACGGGCTTGCCGCTGGGTCCGATGACCGTCGTGTGGAGCGACTGGTACATGTTGAACTTCGGCATCGCGATGTAGTCCTTGAACCGGCCGGGGACCGGGTTCCATCGCGCGTGCACGGTGCCGAGGGCGGCGTAGCAGTCCCGGACGGTGTCGACGAGGACCCGGATGCCGACCAGGTCGTAGATCTCGGCGAAGTCGCGGCCGCGCACGATCATCTTCTGGTAGACGCTGTAGTAGTGCTTGGGGCGCCCGGTGACGGTGGCCTTGATGCGGGCGGCCCGGAGGTCGGCCTGCACCTCGTCGGTGACGACGGTGAGGTACTCGTCGCGCTTGGGTGCCCTTTCGGCCACCAGCCGTACGATCTCGTCGTACATCTTGGGGTAGAGGATCGCGAAGGCGAGGTCCTCCAGCTCCCACTTGATGGTGTTCATGCCCAGCCGGTGCGCCAGCGGGGCGTAGATCTCGAGGGTCTCGCGGGCCTTCTTCTCCTGCTTCTCCCGCTTGAGGTAGCGCATGGTGCGCATGTTGTGCAGGCGGTCGGCGAGCTTGATCACGAGAACCCGGGGGTCCTTGGCCATGGCCACGACCATCTTGCGGACGGTCTCGGCCTGGGCGGCCTCGCCGAACTTCACGCGGTCGAGCTTGGTGACTCCGTCGACGAGCAGGGTCACGGCGTCGCCGAAGTCGCGCCGCAGGTCCTCCAGCCCGTACTCGGTGTCCTCCACCGTGTCGTGGAGCAGCCCCGCCATCAGCGTGGCCGGGTCCATGCCCAGCTCGGCGAGGATCGTGGTCACCGCGAGCGGGTGCGTGATGTACGGGTCGCCGCTCTTGCGCTTCTGGCCGCGGTGCCAGCGCTCGGCGACCTGGTAGGCCTGCTCGATCTGGCGCAGGGTGGCCGTCTCGATCTTCGGGTCGTTGCTGCGGACTATGCGGAGCAGCGGTTCCAGCACCGGGTTGTACGGGTTGGAACGCTGACCGCCGAGGCGGGCCAGCCGCGCGCGCACCCGGTTGGAGGACCCGGCCGACTTCGCGGACGCGGGCTTGACCGGCAGGGCCGGCGGAGCCGGCGGGGGCGTGGCGGCGGCCGCCGCGGCCGGCTGCTCGGCCTCCGGGGCGGGCTGCGCGGCGGAGATTGGCTGGACCTCGTCTGGCAAGAGCGCTCCTCAGGGGGTCCCCCCGCACGGAGTGTGGGGGAGGATCCGGTGCCCGTGTCCGGTCCGGATAACCCATCGTAGCGAGGGTTCCGCCACCCCGTTCCCCGAGTCCGCCCCGACTCCTCCCGGGCCCGGCCACATCCCGCCCGTCCGGCGTTTGAGGACCGGGGTCCGGGGCCGAGCCCCGGGGAACGGGGGAAGGGCGGGTAGGGGACTTCGCCCCGCGCAGCGGCCCGCACACGCCGAAGCGGGGGTGCTCCGGGGAGTTCCCGTTCCCGCCCACCTCCGGGAAAAAAAGGGACGAACCCCACCCCCCCGT
>NZ_JBHWMB010000044.1:30931-37726 GCF_042730015.1 Streptomyces sp. NPDC059957
GGGGTTGGGGGTCGACCCGGGGGGAAGGGGGGAGGGGGGGGGGGGGGCTTTCCCCCCGCGAAGCGTCCCGCACGCGCGGAGGGGGGCGTGTTCGGGGACTTCCCGGTCCACGCCCGCTTCGGGGAAAGCAGGGTCAGACCACGATCAGCGCGTCCAGCGGCGCATCGCCCAGCACGGGCAGCAGCCGCTCACGGCCCGGCAGGAACGAGAGTTCCATCAGGACCGCGACCCCGGCGACCTCCGCCCCGGCCCGCCGGATCAGCTCCAGCGAGGCCGCGGCGGTACCACCGGTGGCCAGCACGTCGTCGATGACCATGACCCGGTCGTCGGCGCACAGCGCCTCCGCGTGGATCTCGATCTCCGCCGACCCGTACTCCAGGTCGTAGGACTGCAGGAGCGTCGCCCCGGGCAGCTTCCCGGCCTTGCGGACCGGCACGAAGCCGATGCCCGCCTGCACGGCCACCGGAGCCGCCAGGATGAATCCCCGCGCCTCCAGCCCGACGATCTTCGTCGCTCCGTACTGCCCGGCCAGGGCCACCAGCGCGTCCGTGAGGGCGCCGAACGCCTTCGGGTCGGCCAGCAGCGGGGTGATGTCCTTGAACATCACGCCCGGCTTCGGGTAGTCCGCCACGTCCGTGATCCGGCTGAGCAGCAGGTCCCGTACGCCGGAGGGAAGCTCCGCGGTCACCGGCGCCGTCCCGACCGGCCCTGCGCCACTACCTCGGGCGCGCCTTCGGTACCGGCGTCCTCGGGCGACTCGCCCCTGGCCTCCGCGGACGCCCGCTTCGCGAGCACCCGCTTCTTCAGGGCCTTCATCGCCGGCTCGCGCTCCTTCAGGTCCACGACCAGCGGGGTCGCGATGAAGATCGACGAGTAGGCACCGGCCGCGAGGCCGACGAACAGCGACAGCGAGATGTCGTTCAGCATGCCGGCGCCCAGGAAGCCGCCGCCGATGAAGAGCAGCGCCCCGACCGGGAGCAGCGCCACGACGGTGGTGTTGATCGAGCGGACCAGGGTGCCGTTGATGCTGCGGTTGGCGATCTCGCTGTACGTCCAGCGGGTCTGCTTGGTGATGTCCTTCGAGCCCTCCTTGAGACCGTCGAAGACGACGACGGTGTCGTAGAGGGAGTAACCGAGGATGGTCAGCAGACCGATGACCGTACCCGGGGTGACCTCGAAGCCGACCAGCGCGTACACGCCGACGGTGATGGTGAGGTCGTGGATCAGCGCGATCAGCGCCGCGATCGCCATCCGCCACTCGAAGGCGATGGCCAGGTAGATCACCACGAGGACCATGAAGACGCCGAGGCCGGTCCAGGCCTTGTTGGCGATCTGCTCGCCCCAGCTGGGGCCGACCAGGTCCGCGTTGATCTGCCCCGCGTCGATCTTGAAGCCGTCGGCGAGCTTCGCCTTCACCTCGGCCGCGGCGTTGGTGTCCAGGTCCGAGATCTGGATGCGCAGACCGCCGGTACCGAGCTTCTGGACGACCGCGTCGTGGCCGGAGGCCTTCTCCGCGTCCTCGCGGGCCTGGGTCTCCGAGATGGAGGTCTTCGGAGTGGTGAAGACGGCACCACCCTTGAACTCGATGCCCATGTTGAGGCCAGAGACGGCCACGGCCACGATCGCCGTGATGGTGATCAGGATGGAAACGCCGTACCAGACGAAGCGCTTGCCGACGAAGTCGTAGCCGACCTCACCCCGGTACAGCTTGGCGCCGAGATCTCCGAGCTTCGACATCTCTCACGCCTCCTTTGCGTCGACGGGAACGGAGACGGTCGCGGTGGCCGCGTCGGCGCCGGTGCGACGCGAGCGTCGCAGCGGCGGCTTGGCGCCCAGTCGCTTCGGGTCCAGCCCGGACCACGGGTGACCGCTGGCGAAGAAGTTCGTACGGGCCAGCAGCGTCATGACGGGCTTGGTGAAGAGGAACACCACGACCACGTCGAGCAGGGTCGTCAGACCCAGGGTGAAGGCGAAGCCCTGCACCTTGCCGACGGTGACGATGAACAGCACCGCCGCGGCCAGGAACGACACGAAGTCGGAGACCAGGATCGTGCGCCGGGCGCGCGGCCAGGCGCGCTCGACGGCCGGACGCAGGGTGCGCCCCTCGCGGATCTCGTCCCGGATGCGTTCGAAGTACACGATGAACGAGTCGGCGGTGATGCCGATCGCGACGATGGCACCGCAGACGGCCGGCAGGTTCAGCGCGAAGCCGATGCCCTTGCCCAGCAGCGCCATGATCGTGTACGTGAGGATGCCGGAGACGATGAGGCTGATGATGGCGACGAACGCCAGGCCCCGGTAGTACGCCAGCAGGTAGATCACCACGAGGGCGAGGCCGATGGCGCCGGCGATCAGACCGGCCTTCAGCTGCTCGCCGCCGAGCGCGGCCGAGACGGTGGTGACGCTGTCCTCCTGGAAGGACAGCGGCAGGGCGCCGTACGAGAGCATGTTGCCCAGGTCCTGTGCGGACTGCTGGGTGAAGCCGCCGGAGATCTCGGCGCTGCCGCCGGTCAGCGCCTGGCTGACGGACGGGTCGGAGATGACCTCGCCGTCGAGCACGATGGCGAACTGGTTCTGCGGCTGCTGCTTGGCCGCGAGCTCACCGGTGATCTTGGCGAACCTGTCGGCGCCCTTGTCGGTGAACTGCATCGTGACGATCCACATGCCGCGCTGCGGGTCGATGATGCCCTTGGCGTCCTTCACGTCCTGGCCGTTGACCTGCGCCGGACCGAGCACCCACTTGTACCAGACGCCGTCGCGCTTGCCGCAGGCGAGCGTCGGGTCCTCGGGCTTGACGTTCTTGGTGGCGGCGGTGCGCTGCGCCTCGTCGCTGCAGTTCAGCGCGGCGAACTTCGCCTGCAGGTCCGCGGCTGCGGCCTGGTCGGCGGTCGGCGCGGACGGCGACGTGGACGGGGTGGCCTTGTCGTCTGCCTTCTTCGACCCGCTCGCCGAGGGCGAGGGAGAGGGTGCGTTCGGGGCCTTGAGGGCCTCACTGAGCGCACGGCCCTGGGAAGTGGCGCTGGACGACGGGGTGGGCGCACTGGCGGACGGGCTGCCGGAGCCGCTCGGGGAGGCGCTCGGGGCGCCGCTCGGGTTGGCCTCGGGGGCTGCCGGGGCGCCCTCCGCCGTGGCGAGCACGGGGCGGAAGTACAGCTGGGCGGTGGTACCGACCTGGTCGCGCGCCTGCTGCTCGTTCGTCCCCTTGGGGATGTTCACGATGATGTGGTCGCGGCCCTGCTTCTGGACCTCGGCCTCGGAAACGCCGAGACCGTTGACGCGGCGCTCGATGATGCCGATCGCCGTGTTCATGTTGGTCTCGTTGATCGCGTCCGGCTTGCCGGGCTCGCTCTTGGCCTTGAGCGTGATGCTCGTACCGCCGGCGAGGTCGATGCCGAGTCGCGGCGTCGTCTGCTTCGTGAGGAACATCCCCGCGGTGAGCGCCACCATCGCGATCAGGATGATGGCCAGGGAACGCCCCGGCCTCCCCTGAGCCCCCGTGGGCCGCCGGCCCTTCTTCGGTGCTGCCACCTTGTCGTATCTCCCTGTCCAACCGTCCCGCGCCGGGTCAGCGCGTGGACGGCCACCGAAATGTGTGTGGGGACCCCTGCCCCCCGCAGAAGGGTCACTGGCGGGGGCCGCCGGGGCTGCCGGTCAGGCGCCCCGCACGGTCCCCGGCCCAGCGCTACTTCGCGCCGGCCTCGCCGTCGGTCTTGCCGTCCTTGGGCTCGTCGCCCTTGGGCTCCTCCGCCGCGGGCTCGTCGGCCTTGGGCTCGTCCTTCTTGCCCAGGTCGAGCTTGGGGGCCTCGTCCCCGGTCAGGGAGGACGCGTCGTCCGGAACGACCGGCGTGTCGATCGTCAGATCATCGGTGATGCCGTGGACGATGCGGTTGTACTCCTCGTCCTCCAGCACGGCGCCGATGGAGTTCTTCGCGTAGATCGCGTGGACGCCGGGGGCCACCTCGAGCGTGACGGTGTCCTCGCCGATCTCCTTCACCGTGGCGTACATGCCGCCGATGGTGCGGACGCCGGTGCCGGCGGTCAGCTGGTCGCGCATCTGCACGGCCGCCTGCTGCTTCTTCTTCTGGCTGCGGGTCAGCAGGAACATCGCCCCGATGATCAGCACGAACGGAAGGAGGGACATGATATTCAAGGGACGCAGGTCCTTCGCATCGACCGCACAAGCGCACGGCCTTTGTACGGGGGGTGGGTACGCCGACCGTAAGGGTCGGCATCGGCGGAGTCTAGGCGAGTCCGCACCGATGGAACAACGCCCAGCATGTCACCGCAGTTCCTGAGGGGGCGAACGCCCGCGCCGTCAGGTCCCGAAGAGGCCCTGTTGTCCGCTTGATCCGTTCCCGCCCTGCTGTGGCGGAACAAGTCCCAGGTGAGCCCATGCGGCCGGGGTCGCGACCCGCCCTCGCGGTGTCCTGGCCAGGAGCCCTTCCCTGACGAGGAACGGCTCGGCCACTTCCTCCACGGTCTCCCGCTCCTCGCCGACGGCGACGGCGAGCGTGGACAGGCCCACGGGGCCCCCGCCGAAGAGCTTCAGGAGCGCCTCCAGGACGGCCCGGTCCAGCCGGTCGAGCCCGCGCTCGTCGACCTCGTAGACCTTCAGCGCGGTGCCGGCCACCTCGCGGTTGATCACGCCGTCGGCCCTGACCTGGGCGTAGTCGCGGACGCGGCGCAGCAGCCGGTTGGCGATACGGGGGGTTCCGCGCGAGCGGCCGGCGATCTCGGCGGCGCCGGCGGTGTCGATCTCCACGTCGAGGAGCCGGGCGGAGCGGTGGATGACGCGCTCCAGCTCCTCGGGGGCGTAGAACTCCATGTGGCCGGTGAAGCCGAAGCGGTCGCGCAGCGGGGGCGGGAGCAGGCCGGCCCGGGTCGTGGCCCCGACGAGGGTGAACGGGGGCAGTTCCAGCGGGATGGCGGTGGCTCCCGGGCCCTTGCCCACGATCACGTCGACGCGGAAGTCCTCCATGGCCATGTAGAGCATCTCCTCGGCGGGCCGGGACATGCGGTGGATCTCGTCGAGGAAGAGGACCTCGCCCTCCTGGAGGGAGGAGAGGATGGCGGCGAGGTCGCCCGCGTGCTGGATGGCGGGGCCGGAGGTGATCCGGATGGGCGCGCCCATCTCGGCTGCGATGATCATGGACAGGGTGGTCTTCCCCAGACCCGGGGCGCCCGACAGCAGCACGTGATCGGCGGTGGCGCCACGCTGGCGGGCCGCCTTCAGGACGAGGTCCAGCTGCTGGCGGACCTTCTCCTGCCCGACGAACTCACCGAGGTCCTTGGGCCGCAGGGCCGCCTCGACGGCAGTGTCCTCGCCGTCCGCCGCGGCTGCGACGATCCGGTCGTCGCTCTCGTCATCCCAGTTCACGGTGTCAGTCTGCCTTCTCGGTGGTGCGGTGGATTGCCCGCCAGGGCAATTTCAGCCCCTCCGGCGTTTGAGGAGCGGGGGTCCGGGGGCTGGCCCCCGGCAACGGCACCGCACCCGTTCACCGGGCTCGGTTCAGGGACTGGAGGGCCGCCCTCAGGAGCTGCGGAACCGGAGCCGAACCGCCGGCGGCGATCGCGGCCTCCGCCTGCGGGGTCACCGCGGAGACGGCCTCGTCCGCGTCGCGGGGCGCGTAGCCGAGGCCGATCAGGGCGGCGGACAGCTGCTCCGACCACGGCGCCGGGCCGGAGGCCACCGCACGCTGCGCGCCGACCATCCCGCTCGACCCCAGCGGAGCGCCCAGCTTGTCCTTCAGGTCCAGCAGCAGCTTCTGCGCGCCCTTCTTCCCGATGCCGGAGACGGCCATCAGCGCCTTCTCGTCGCCCACGGAGACGGCGATGCGCAGCGCGTCCGGGCTGTGCACCCCGAGCATCGCCTGGGCGAGCTTCGGACCGACCCCGCTCGCGGTCTGCAGGAGCTCGAAGACCTGGCGCTCGTCGTCGTCGGCGAAGCCGTACAGCGTCAGCGAGTCCTCCCGTACGACCAGCGACGTCGCCAGCCGGGCCGGCTCACCGGTTCGCAGGCCCGCGATGGTGTTCGGCGTGCAGTGCACGGCCATGCCCACTCCCCCGACCTCGACGACGGCCAGGGTGGGGGCGAGCGCGGCGACCGTGCCGCTGACGAAGGCGATCATGTGGTGCGGCCTTTCAGGGCGCTGGCATGCCGGTTGACGGCCTGCTGGAGGCGGTTCTGCGCGGGGGCGCGCCAGATGTGGCAGATGGCGAGGGCGAGGGCGTCCGCGGCGTCCGCGGGCTTGGGCGGGGCGGACAGCCGCAGCAGCCGGGTGACCATGGCTCCGACCTGAGCCTTGTCGGCGCGACCGCTGCCGGTGACGGCGGCCTTGACCTCGCTCGGTGTGTGCAGCGCGACCGGTATGCCGCGGCGCGCGGCGCACAGCATGGCGACGGCACTGGCCTGGGCGGTGCCCATCACGGTGCTGACGTTGTGCTGGCTGAACACCCGCTCCACGGCGACGACTTCGGGCCGGTGCTCGTCGAGCCACTCCTCGATGCCCTGCTCGATCGCGACGAGCCGGTGGCCCAACTCGGCGTCCGCGGGCGTCCGTACGACTCCCACGCCCAGCATCGTCAGGGGGCGGCCCGCCACCCCCTCGACCACACCGACACCGCATCGGGTCAGCCCCGGGTCAACGCCGAGTACGCGCACCCGCCCCCTCCTTCGATCGCCTGTACGTGCAGCTTCGCAGGTTATCGGGCGGCACTGACAAAGCAGCGGGGGGGAGGGGGGGGGTGCCCCCGGCCCAGCGTCGGACCCCTCGACGTGGGCGGCACCACCCAGAG
>NZ_JBHWMB010000044.1:37736-72219 GCF_042730015.1 Streptomyces sp. NPDC059957
TTCTTGGTGGGGCGGGTTGTGGTGGGTGGGGGGGGGAAGGGGGAAGACAAAACAAGCCGCCGCGCTCCCCCTCTCCCCCCCCCCCCCCCCCCCGCTGCGACACTCTGAGCGGTCGGCGCCCGAATCAGGCGTCGACCTTCTCCATGACCTCGTCCGAGACGTCGAAGTTGGCGAAGACGTTCTGCACGTCGTCGCTGTCCTCCAGCGCGTCGATCAGCTTGAAGATCTTGCGCGCGCCCTCTTCGTCCAGCTCGACCTGCATGGTCGGCAGGAAGTTGGAGTCGGCCGAGTCGTAGTCGATGCCCGCCTGCTGGAGCGCGGTACGGACCGCGACCATGTCGGTGGCCTCGCTGATGATCTCGAACTGCTCGCCGAGGTCGTTGACCTCTTCCGCGCCCGCCTCGAGCACCGTCTCCAGCACGTCGTCCTCGGACAGCTCGCCCTTGGGCAGCAGGACGACGCCCTTGCGGTTGAACAGGTACGAGACCGAGCCCGGGTCGGCCATCGAACCGCCGTTGCGGGTCATGGCGACCCGCACGTCGGACGCGGCACGGTTGCGGTTGTCGGTGAGGCACTCGATGAGCACCGCGACGCCGTTCGGACCGTAGCCCTCGTACATGATCGTCTCGTAGTCGGCGCCGCCGGCCTCGAGGCCGCCGCCGCGCTTGACCGCGGAGTCGATGTTCTTGTTCGGGACCGAGCTCTTCTTCGCCTTCTGGATGGCGTCGAAAAGGGTCGGGTTGCCATCGATGTCGGCGCCGCCCATACGGGCCGCGACCTCGATGTTCTTGATCAGCTTCGCGAAGAGCTTGCCGCGCTTGGCGTCAACCACGGCCTTCTTGTGCTTCGTCGTAGCCCATTTAGAGTGGCCGGACATCTGCCTGTCTCCTTCGCGTCACCAACAATGTTCGCCTCAGATCCTACCGGGACGCCGTTACAGCCCCGCGCGCACCATGTCGACGAAGTACGCGTGGACCCGGTCGTCGCCCGTGAGCTCCGGGTGGAAGGAGGTGGCGAGGACATTGCCCTGGCGTACGGCGACGGTGTGGCCGTCGTACGTGGCGAGCACCTCGGCGGCTCCGCCGACGGACTCGACCCAGGGTGCGCGGATGAAGACGCCCTCGACGGGGCCGCCCTCGATGCCGGCGAAGTCGACCTGCGCCTCGAAGGACTCGTTCTGCCGGCCGAAGGCGTTGCGGCGCACGATCATGTCGATGCCGCCCAGGGTCTCCTGGTCCTCACGGCCGTCCAGGAGCTTGTCGGCGAGCATGATCATGCCGGCGCAGGTGCCGTAGACCGGCATCCCGGCCCGCACCCGCTCGCGCAGCGGCTCCAGCATGCCGAACAGCACGGCGAGCTTCGACATGGTCGTGGACTCGCCGCCGGGGATCACCAGGGCGTCGACCTCGGCGAGCTCCTCGGGACGCCGGACCGGCCTGGCCACGGCGTCAGCCGAGGCCAGGGCGATCAGGTGTTCCCGTACGTCGCCCTGGAGTGCCAGGACACCAATCACGGGGGTGGTCATGGTGATGACTACCAGCCGCGGTTGGCGTAGCGCTCGGACTCGGGGAGGGTGTCGCAGTTGATGCCGACCATGGCCTCGCCCAGGTTGCGGGAGGCGTCCGCGATGATCTTCGGGTCGTCGTAGAAGGTGGTGGCCTTCACGATGGCGGCGGCACGCTTGGCCGGGTCGCCCGACTTGAAGATGCCGGAGCCGACGAAGACGCCCTCGGCACCGAGCTGGCGCATCAGCGCGGCGTCGGCCGGGGTGGCGACGCCACCGGCGGAGAACAGCACGACCGGGAGCTTGCCGAGCTCGGCAACTTCCTTGACCAGCTCGTACGGGGCGCGCAGCTCCTTGGCGGCGGCGAACAGCTCGTTGTTGTCGTAGCCGCGCAGGCGGGCGATCTCGTTCTTGATCTGGCGCAGGTGACGGACGGCCTCGACCACGTTGCCCGTGCCGGCCTCGCCCTTCGAGCGGATCATGGCCGCGCCCTCGGCGATGCGGCGCAGGGCCTCGCCCAGGTTGGTGGCGCCACAGACGAAGGGGGTGGTGAACGCCCACTTGTCGGAGTGGTTGACCTCGTCGGCCGGGGTCAGGACCTCGGACTCGTCGATGTAGTCGACGCCGAGGGACTGCAGGACCTGGGCCTCGACGAAGTGGCCGATGCGGGACTTCGCCATGACCGGGATGGAGACGGCCTCGATGATCTCTTCGATCATGTTCGGGTCGGACATCCGGGCGACGCCGCCGTCCTTGCGGATGTCGGCGGGGACCCGCTCCAGGGCCATGACGGCCACGGCGCCGGCGTCCTCGGCGATCTTCGCCTGCTCGGCGTTGACCACGTCCATGATCACGCCGCCCTTGAGCTGCTCGGCCATGCCGCGCTTGACGCGGGAGGTGCCGATCGCCGACTCGGCGGACTGCGGGGTGGAGGGAAGCGTGCTCACGGATTGACCTCACTCGAAGGAAGATTCAGGCGCTACTGGCGATCGCCAGGGCGGCCTGGTGGTACGACCTGGTGGTACTGGACCGAGGAAACCTTCTCGACCAGTCCACGGCAAGGGCCAATGTGCAGCCGGTGGCTCCTTGCGATTTGGCCATTGGGTACAAGTTACGGCCGCTCGGCCAGATCCACCGGAGGCTCGTCGTCCATCTCGAAGGCCAGCGGGAACGGTGCGTGGCCCGCGAGCCGGAACCAGCGGACCTTGCGGTGCCGGCGCAGGGCGCGGGCCGCACGGACGGCGTCGTTGAGGAATCGCCGCGCCATCGGCACCCGGCGGACCGCCGCGGCGAGCTCCTCGGTGGCCTCCGCCCCGCCCGGGGCGGCCTTGAGCGCGTCGACCTGCCCGACGTCGGCGAACACCGCGCGCAGTGCCTGGCTGAGCTCGCTCTCGGCGACCTCGCGGTGTTCCTCCTCCGCCTGGCGGGCGGCGTGGGCGGCCTCGTACAGGACGAGGGAGGAGGCGGGGTCCAGCACCCCGGAGGTCGCCACTTCCAGCACCACGGAGGCCCGGCGGACGAGCTGCGCGTCGAGGCCGGCGCGGGCGGCGTCCATCCGGGAGTGCAGCCGGTCGAGCCGGCCGGCGGTCCAACTGAGGTACACCCCGACGAGGCCGAGGCCGAGGGCAATCCAGACAAGGGTTTCGATCACGGGCCGCGACCTTACCTTTGAATGCGCCGCTCGCGCGCCTCGGCCCTCGCGCGCCTCGGCCCTCGCGGGCCTCCCCGGCTTCGCGCCACTGCGCCGGATTCCGTCCGGCGGTGGCCGGGCGGGGTGATCGCCACCCCCGTCCCGGCGCGGGGCCCGGTGGGCGGGTGCGGGCGGGACGGCCCTGCGGGGCGAAGTCCCGCGCAGCGGCACATCCGCAGCCGAGGTCCCGTGTGGGCGGGCCGCACCCAGGCCAGGCGGGACCTCAGGCGAGGCCCGAGCCCGGGCGGGGCCGGAGATCAGGCGGGGCCGGCGCTCGGGCGGGCTCGGGACCGGGGCGACTACCCGTCTCGGGAGAGGCCCAGGCGGGTGCGGAGCGGGACGCGCTCGTCCTCCGCCACCGCCGCCGCGCCGTCGGTCACCGTTTCGTAGACGGCCAGGATGTCCGCCGCCACCGTCGACCAGTCGAAGCGGCGCACGTGGGCCGAGCCGCGGATGCTCAGTTCCTCGCGGCGGGCCGGGTCGCGCAGGAGGGCCACGGCCGAGGCCGCCAGGGAGTCGGGGTCCTCGTTGGAGAACAGCTCCCCCGCCGCCCCCTGGTCCAGGACCTGCGCGAAGGCGTCGAGGTCGGCCGCGAGGACGGCCGCCCCGGCCGAGAGCGCCTCGACCAGGATGATGCCGAAGCTCTCGCCGCCCGTGTTCGGGGCCACGTACACGTCGACGCTGCGCAGCAGCCGCGCCTTGTCCTCGTCCGAGACCATGCCGAGGAACTCGACCCGGGAGCGGAGTCCGGGCGGCAGGGAGGCGACCGCCTCCTCCTCGTCGCCGCGGCCCGCCACCAGGAGGCGTACGTCCGGGCACTGCTCCACGATGCGGGGGAAGGCCGCCATGAGGACCGGCAGGCCCTTGCGCGGTTCGTCGATCCGGCCGATGAAGCCGAGGGTCTGGCCCGACCAGGCCGGGTTCGGGTCGGCCTTGGCGAAGAAGTCCACGTCCACGCCGTTGGGGATGACCACGGCGTCCCCGCCGAGGTGCTCGACCAGGGTGCGCCGCGCGTACTCGCTCACCGCGATCCGGGCGCTGATCTTCTCCAGCGCCGGCTGCAGGATTGGGTACGCCGCGAGCATCGCCCGGGAGCGCGGGTTGGAGGTGTGGAAGGTGGCCACGATCGGGCCCTGCGCCGCCCAGCAGGTCAGCAGCCCCAGCGAGGGGGCCATCGGCTCGTGGATGTGGACCACGTCGAAGACCCCGTCGTGCAGCCAGCGCCGTACGCGGGCCGCCGACAGGAAGCCGAAGTTGAGCCGGGCGACCGAGCCGTTGTACGGCACCGGCACCGCCCGCCCCGCCGACACCACGTAGGGGGGCAGCCCGGTCTCGTCGTCCGACGGGGCCAGGACCGACACCTCGTGGCCGAGGCCGATCAGGTGTTCCGCCAGGTCCCGGATGTGGAACTGGACCCCGCCGGGCACGTCCCAGGAGTACGGGCAGACGATGCCGATCTTCACGCGGAGTGCTCCTCGGGCCGTCCGTCGGTGTCGGTGGTCTGTCGCAGGTCCTCGATCCACAGCCGCTGGAGCATGTGCCAGTCCTGCGGGTGTTCGGCGATGCCCTGCGCGAAGGCGTCGGCGACCGCCTGCGTCATGACGGCCGTCTTCTCCTGCCGGGTGCCGTTCCCGGGCACCTCCACCGGGGGGTGGATCCGGCCGTACATCTTCGGCGCGTCCCCGTAGTACAGGGTGGCCGGGAGCAGGACCGCGCCGGTCTGCTGGGCCAGCAGGGCGGGCCCGGCGGGCATCCGTGCGGCCGAGCCGAAGAAGTCCACTTCCACCCCGGAGGCCGACAGGTCCCGGTCCGCGACCAGGCAGACCAGCCCGCCGGAGCGCAGCCGCCGCGCGAGCGTGCCGAAGGCGGCGCCGCCGTTGTGCGGGAGCACCTCCATGCCCAGGCTCTCGCGGTAGGCGACGAAGCGGTCGTAGAGGGTCTCCGGCTTGAGCCGCTCGGCGACGGTGGTGAAGGGGACTCCGATGTGGGTGACGGCCCAGGCGCCGGCGAGGTCCCAGTTGGCCAGGTGCGGGAGGGCGACGATCACTCCGCGTCCGGAGGCCAGGGCCTCGCGCAGGATGTGGTCGTCCTTCATCTCCACGTCGGAGCTGAATCGTTCCTTGGCCATCGTCGGCAGGCGGAACGACTCCATCCAGTACCGCATGTAGGAGCGCATGCCCTCGTGCGACAGCCCGCGCAGCCGCTCGGGCGTCGCGTCCGGCACCACCCGGGCCAGATTCGACTCCAGGCGCAGCACGCTCTTGCCGCGCCGCTTCCAGACGAAGTCCGCGATCCGCCGGCCGAGGGCCGCCGCGGCCGGCTCGGGCAGCTTCTTGACCCCGGCCCAGCCGAGCCCGTAGAGCCCGTCGACCAGTTTGTCCTGTGCCTTGCCCATCAGGGCGTACCGCCTTCGGAGGGAGCACCCGCGGCAGCGGCGGCGGCGTCGGCCTCGGCCGATTCGCGCCGTACGGTCACCACGCGCTGGATCAGGGTCACGAGCGAGCCCGCCGCGACCACCCACAGCGCGATCGGCAGCAGCAGGCCGATCCACGAGGGGACGCCGAAGGTCTCCAGACCGGACAGGCCGGCGGCGACCAGCGTGATCACCAGGCGTTCGGCGCGCTCGATGAGCCCGTTGACGGCCACCGGCAGGCCGATCGACTCGCCGCGGGCCTTGGTGTACGAGACGACCTGGCCGCTGGCCAGGCAGAAGATGGCGACGGCGCAGAGCGCGTTGTTGTTCCCGGAACCCGCGTACCAGAGCGCGAGTCCGCCGAAGATCGCCGCGTCCGCCACCCGGTCGAGGGTGGAGTCGAGGAACGCGCCCCACCGGCTGGAGACGCCGGCCTGACGGGCCATGTTCCCGTCCACCAGGTCGGAGAAGACGAAGAGCGTGATGGTGATCGTGCCCCAGAACAACTCGCCCATGGGGAAGAAGACCAGGGCTCCGGCCACCACTCCGGCCGTGCCGATGAGGGTGACCGCGTCGGGACTCACTCCCATCCGGAGCAGAAAAGCGGCGAATGGCGTGAGAACACGCGTGAAGAATGCACGCGCGTACTTGTTCAGCATGGCCTTCCCGGAGGGTCGCTGGGCCGCACGGCCACCACGGCCACCGGCTGGCCCATCGTAGCCAGGGCCCCGGGCCATCGGCGCCGCGCACCCACCGGTTCACACGACGCGGGCCGTTCTCGGGCCGTTCTCGGGCCGTTCGCCACGTTCCGGGCGCCCGTCCAGCGGCTCCCCGCGGATCCGGCCGGGCCCCGCCCCGCCGGATCCGGCCGTGCGCCGACGCGCCCCGCCCGGTCCCTCCGTGCCCTGCGGTTCCCGCGGTTCCGGTACGACGTATGGACGGGGTGTGACGGCAGTGCAAAGCTCGAAGGAGGCCTTGGAGGCCTTTTTCCCCTTCATCCCCTCCAATCGGGAGGCACGAGCATCGTGGGAGCCGCATCACACCAATCCGGAGCCGCCGGCAGAGCACCGACGGCCGACCGCCCCGCGTCCGTACGGAACGTCGTGCTGGTCGGCCACAGCGGATCCGGCAAGACCACCCTGGTCGAAGCCCTGGCCCTGACCGCCGGCGCGGTGAACCGGGCCGGGCGCGTCGAGGACGGCGCCACCGTCTCCGACTACGACGAGATCGAGCACCGCCGCCAGCGCTCGATCCAGCTCTCCCTGGTCCCCGTGGAGTGGGCCGGAATCAAGATCAACATCTTGGACACCCCCGGTTACGCCGACTTCGTCGGAGAGCTCCGGGCCGGACTGCGCGCCGCCGACGCGGCCCTCTTCGTGATCTCGGCAGCCGAGGACGGCGACGGGCTCTCCGGAGCCACCCGGATGGTCTGGGACGAATGCGCCGCCGTCGGCATGCCGCGCGCGATCGTCGTGACCCACCTGGAAGCCGCCCGCGCCGACTACACGCAGATGACCACGGTGTGCGGCGACGCCTTCGGAGCGGACGACCCCGATGCCGTGCGCCCGCTCTACCTGCCCCTGCACGGCCCCGCCGCCCCCGACGGCCACGCCCCGGTGGCCGGACTGCTCGGGCTGCTCTCCCAGCGCGTCTACGACTACACCTCCGGCGACCGCGTCGAACGCGACCCGGACCCCGGCGAGCTCGCCCTGATCACCGACGCCCGCGCCCGGCTGATCGAGGGGATCATCGCCGAGAGCGAGGACGAGACCCTCATGGACCGCTACCTCGGCGGCGAGGAGATCGACCTCAAGACCCTGGTCGACGATCTGGAGCGCGCCGTGGCCCGCGGCACCTTCCACCCCGTCCTGATGGCCGCCCCCGCCGCCGACGGCGCCCGCAAGGGCCTGGGCACCGTGGAACTCCTCGAACTGATCACCGGCGGCTTCCCCACCCCGCTGGAGCGCGCGCCCGTCAACGTCACCACACCCGACGGCACGGCCCGCCCCGCGGTCACCTGCGATCCGGACGGGCCGCTCGTCGCCGAGGTGGTGAAGACCTCCTCCGACCCCTACGTCGGCCGCGTCTCGCTCGTCCGCGTCTTCTCCGGCACCCTGCGCCCCGACGAAACGGTGCACGTGAGCGGTCACGGGCTGACCGACCGCGGGCACGAGGACCACGATGTCGACGAGCGGATCGGCGCCCTGACCTCCCCCTTCGGCAAACAGCAGCGCACCCTCTCCCACTGCATCGCCGGCGATCTGGCCTGCGTGGCCAAACTCACCCGCGCCGAGACCGGCGACACCCTCTCCGCCAAGGACCGGCCCCTCCTGATGGAGGCCTGGTCCATGCCCGACCCGCTCCTCCCCCTCGCCATCGAGGCCCACAGCAAGGCCGACGAGGACAAGCTCTCCCAGGGGCTGGCCCGGCTGGTCGCCGAGGACCCGACCATGCGGCTCGAGCAGAACCCGCACACCCACCAGCTCGTCCTGTGGTGCCTCGGCGAAGCCCATCAGGACCTCGCCCTCGACCGGCTGCGCACCCGGTACGGGGTCCAGGTCGACCCGGTCCCGCACAAAGTCAGCCTCCGCGAGACCTTCGGCGCCAAGGCCGGCGGCCGTGGACGGCACGTCAAACAGTCCGGCGGGCACGGCCAGTTCGCCATCTGCGAGATCGAGGTGGAGCCGCTGCCGCCGGGCACCGGCATCGAGTTCGTCGACAAGGTCGTCGGCGGAGCCGTGCCGCGCCAGTTCATCCCGTCCGTGGAGAAGGGCGTCCGCGCGCAGGCCGCCCGGGGGCTCGCGGCCGGCTACCCGCTGGTCGACGTACGCATCACCCTGCTCGACGGCAAGGCCCACTCCGTGGACTCCTCCGACGCCGCCTTCCAGACCGCGGGCGCCCTCGCCCTGCGCGAAGCCGCCGCCGGGGCCTCGGTCCGGCTGCTCGAGCCGGTCGCCGAGCTGGCCGTGCTCGTACCCGACGAGTACGTCGGCCCCGTCATGAGCGACCTCGCCGGCCGCCGGGGCCGCGTCGTCGGAACGGACGCCGCGGGCGCCGGCCGCACCCGGGTCCTCGCCGAGATCCCCGAGATCGAGATCGGCCGGTACGCCGTCGAACTGCGCTCCGTATCGCACGGCACGGGGCAGTTCAGCCGTACGTACGCGCGCCACGAGCCGATGCCACCGCAGATAGCGGACAAGCTGCGCGAACAGTCAGAGAAGGGAAGTCAACTGACATAGCGTCACCCTGACCGCCCACCCAACCCGCTTGCGGTGGGCGGTATTTGGCCGTCCCATGACCACGGGGAGGAATCGGCCGATAGGCTCGTCCGCGCGTGAGGCGGGCAGGCCGAAGGGGTAGACCAAAGCGGGTGGGCCCAGCGGGTGGGCCCGGCGCGCAGGGCGGGAACGCCTCACCGGGGACACCCCCGGAGCGGGCGGCATCGCGGGCAGGCCCGCACACGAGGCACACGAGTACGACGCACAGCGATGGGGGCAGCGGTGGCGGACGACGGATTCGACTTCAGGCCCGGGGCACAGATCCCACTCCAGGGCGGCGGCGGCCAGACCGCCGCGACCAACGCCCTCGCTTCCGCCGCCTACCGGGACGGCGGGCGCGACACCAAGCTGGAAGAGATACTCAAGGCCAACAACGAGTACCACGAGTCCGTCGTCAAACCGGCCAAAATTTCCCTGCTCGCGCCCAATCTCGGCGAGGCCTTCTGCCGCGCCGTCGAGGCACGCACCATCCCGCCCACCCGCAAGCCCCTGATCCAGTCCTTCGGCGCCGACCCGCAGACCGTCGTCGAGCACTGCCTGGCCGCCTCCCGCATCCGCAAGGAGCGCGACCGCAAGCTCCGCCTGATCATGCTCGTCTGCGGGGTCGTGTTCCTCCCCGGCCTGCTGCTGTGGCTCGGCCTGTTCTGGGCCCGCAAGGCTCTGGCGGGCTCCAAGGCCAAGCGGGCCTCCTGGATGGGCACGGCGCTCCTCGTCGGCGTGGGCCTGGTGGTCGCCGTGCTCATGTTCCGGCTCCCGGTGACCGGCTTCCTGGGCCTCTACGTCCGCGCCATGGTCATCGCCCCGGTCGCCGGCTGGTTCCTCGCCCGCCGGCTCTGCGAGGCCACCGCGGAAGACCTGCGCTCCCGCTGGGACGGGCTCCTCGCGGGCGGCGGCGGGGTGGCCGCCAAGATCCCGGAGGCCGTCCCCGGCAACCCCGACGAGAAGGCCCGCGAGGACCTGCGCCACTCGCTGGCCAAGCTCACCGCCGAGGACCGCAGCAATGCCGTCTTCTACGCCGGCCCCAAGGGCATCCTCGGCATGGGCACCCGCTGGGGCAGCTGGCAGATGGCCGAGGAGCTCGCCCCCAAGAACGAGGGCCACGAGATCCACCCGTTCCGCAGCTGGGACGTCATACGCGCGATCGACACCCAGCTGCGCAAGCTGGAGCGCGGCCCCCTGCACACCGGTGGCCTCCCGCCCGCCGCCATCCAGCACTGGATCGTCAGCCCCGTCGGCGAGGGTGCCAAGGAAGTGGCCCGCCCCAGCGGAGCGGACGTGGACACCTTCCTGGTCAAGCCGCACGAGATCACCCGGATCTGCAACGAGCAGCAGTTCAGCGCCGGCAACCGGCACTACCTCGGCATCCAGTACCCGCTCTGGGACGGCCAGCTCGTGATCACCATGCTGGTCACGGTCACCGTGCTCTACAAGACCCTGCGCGTGGAGGTCACCGGGCACGCGCTCGGCCCGGTGCACGGCCTGTTCACCACCAAATCGGCGGCGCCGGTGGACGAGGTCGCCAAGTCCGTGCGCTTCTGGGAGACCGTGGAGCTCAAGCGACCCGTGGTCGACACGAGCGAGGTCGTACGCCTCGCCGTGCGCGCGCCGTTGACCTGGTACCCGCCGCTCCTGGACTTCCTGGGCGGCAAGCTCGTCCTCCCGGAACCCTTCGGCGTCCGCCACGTCTGGGCCGGCCAGCCGTGGCGCCACCGCTTCATGGCGGACGACGCGATGCGCGCCGCGACCCCGGTCCTGCGGGCGGTGCACACCGCCGCGATGCGGGTCCTGGAGGAGAACGGCGTCGACACCGAACGCTTCACCAACCGCTCGATGATCGTCAGCGGTCTGGTCCAGGACGCCGCACCGCGCAAGGCGGACGTCTACGACGCGTGAGCCCCGGCCCACCGGCGGGCCCCATCGGGTGGGGCCTGCCGGTGGTCTCGGCCGAGGGCCCAGCCGGTGGCCTCAGTCGATGGGCCCAGCCGGTCGTCTCAGCCGGTCGTCTCAGCCGGTCGTCTCAGCCCGTGGGCCAGGAGTCGGCGAGCATCTGGCGGGTGTCCGCGAGGAGTTGGGGCAGCACCTTGGTGTGTCCCACGACCGGCATGAAGTTCGTGTCCCCGCCCCAGCGGGGCACGATGTGCTGGTGCAGGTGCGCGGCGATGCCGGCGCCGGCGGCCTGGCCCTGGTTCATGCCGATGTTGAACCCGTGCGCACCGGAGGCCTTGCGCAGCGCGACCATCGCCCGCTTCGTCAGGTCGGCCAGTTCGAGGGTCTCGGCGCCGTCCAGGTCCGTGTAGTCGGCGACGTGCCGGTACGGCACGACCATCAGGTGGCCGCCGTTGTACGGGTAGAGGTTCAGCACGGCGTAGACGTGCTTGCCCCGGGCCACGACCAGTCCGTCCTGGTCGGACATGTCCGGAATCCCGCAGAAGGGACAGCCGTCCCCGGCCTCCGGCCCGGTCGGCTTGTTCTCCCCCTGGATGTAGGCCATCCGGTGGGGCGTCCACAGACGCTGGAACGCGTCCTGCGTGCCCACACCGATCTGCTGCTCCGGCTCAATCGTCATGGGATGCAGCATATGACCTTGCCCCCGAGCGGCGTGTCGCCGGGGCGAACACCGGTGTGCGGGACGCGATGCTGGCCCCATGAACCCTGCACCCGAGACCGGCGATCAGGCCTGGGAGCGCCGGACGGAGCTGCCGCTGTTCTACGCCTCCCTGCTCTTCCTCGCCTCCTACGCCGTCTCCGTACTGGCCTACCGGGCCCACCCCCTGTGGCGGGACATCGGCCTCGTCGTGGTCGCACTGACCTGGGCCTGCTTCATCGTGGACTACCTGGCCCGGCTGATCCTGAGCCGCATGCCGCCGCTGCGCTTCGTCCGCGTGCACTGGCTGGACACCCTGATCGTGCTGCTGCCGATGCTGCGGCCGCTGCGCATGGTCAAGGTCCACGACGCGATCCAGGCCAGGCAGAAGCGCCCGCGCCAGGGACTGTACGCGCGGGTGATGTCGTACGCCGGCCTGTCGGCCGGGCTGCTCGGGCTCGCGGGCGCCCTCGGCGTCTACCACTTCGAGCGCCGGGCCCCGAACGGCACGATCCACACCTTCGGGGACGCGGTGTGGTGGGTGTGCGAGACGCTGACCACCGTGGGCTACGGGGACATGGCCCCGGTCACCCCGATGGGTCGGATCATCGCGGCGTTCCTGATGGCGGGCGGTCTGGCGCTGCTGGGCGCGGTGACGGGCTCCTTCTCGTCCTGGATGCTCCACGTGTTCCGGCGCGGGGACGAGGAGGAGCCCCCGGGGACCTGAGGTCCCCGGGGGCTCCGGGCCGTCATGCGGCGGTCACGGCCGCCGCCCGCGGTCACACCTGGACGCGGCGCTCCACGACGTCGACGAGCTTCGCCAGCGCCTGGTCGCGCGGGACGCCGTTCTCCTGCGAACCGTCGCGGTAGCGGAAGGAGACGGTGCCCGCGGCCATGTCCTCGTCACCGACGATGATCATGAAGGGGACCTTCAGCTTCTGCTGGTTGCGGATCTTCTTCTGCATGCGGTCGGAGGAGGCGTCCACCTCGACGCGCAGGCCCTTCTTCTTCGCCTCGGCGGCGAACTCCTGCAGGTACTCGATGTGCGAGTCGCCGATCGGGATGCCGACCGCCTGGACCGGGGCGAGCCACGGCGGCATGACGCCCGCGTAGTGCTCCAGCAGGACGGCGAAGAAGCGCTCGATGGAACCGAACAGCGCACGGTGGATCATGACCGGCCGCTGCTTGGTGCCGTCGGGGCCGGTGTACTCCAGGTTGAAGCGCTCCGGCAGGTTGAAGTCGAGCTGCACGGTCGACATCTGCCAGGTGCGGCCGATCGCGTCACGGCACTGGACCGAGATCTTCGGGCCGTAGAACGCGGCGCCGCCCGGGTCCGGGACCAGGGGCAGGCCCTGCTTCTCGGCGACCTGCTGGAGGGTGGCGGTGGCCTCCTCCCAGATCTCGTCCGAGCCGACGAACTTCTCCGGGTCCTTGGTCGACAGCTCCAGGTAGAAGTCGGTCAGACCGTAGTCGCGGAGCAGGTTCAGCACGAAGGTCAGGGTGCGGTCGAGCTCCTCCGCCATCTGCTCCTTGGTGCAGTAGATGTGCGCGTCGTCCTGGGTGAAACCGCGCGAGCGGGTCAGGCCGTGCACGACGCCGGACTTCTCGTACCGGTACACGGTGCCGAACTCGAAGAGGCGCAGCGGAAGTTCGCGGTAGGAGCGGCCGCGCGCGTCGAAGATCAGGTTGTGCATCGGGCAGTTCATGGGCTTGAGGTAGTAGTCGGTACCACCGTCGAGCTGCATGGGGGGGTACATGCCCTCCGCGTACCAGTCCAGGTGGCCGCTCTTCTCGAAGAGGGTGCCCTTGGTGGCGTGCGGGGTGTAGACGAACTCGTAGCCCTCTTCCTCGTGCCGCTTGCGCGAGTAGTCCTCCATGGTGCGGCGGATGACGCCGCCACGGGGGTGGAAGACGGCCAGGCCGGAGCCGATCTCGTCCTGTACGGAGAACAGGTCGAGCTCGGTGCCGAGCTTGCGGTGGTCGCGCTTCTCGGCCTCCACGAGGAAGTCGAGGTGGGCCTTCAGCTCCTCCTTCGAGGGCCACGCGGTGCCGTAGATGCGCTGGAGCATCGGGTTCTTCTCGCTGCCGCGCCAGTAGGCGGCGGCGTTGCGCATCAGCTTGAACGCCGGGATGTTGCGGGTGGTCGGCAGGTGGGGGCCCCGGCAGAGGTCCTTCCAGCACAGGTCGCCGGTCTTGGCGTCGAAGTTGTCGTAGATGGTCAGCTCGCCGCCGCCCACCTCGACGTTCGCGCCGTCGTCGGTCGATGCCGAACCCTTGATGCCGATGAGCTCCAGCTTGTAGGGCTCGTTCGCCAGCTCCTCGCGGGCGGCCTCGTCGGTGACGACGCGGCGGGCGAAGCGCTGGCCGCGCTTCTGGATCTCCTGCATCTTCTTCTCGATGGCCTTGAGGTCATCGGGGGTGAAGGGCTTCACGACGTCGAAGTCGTAGTAGAAGCCGTCCCGGACCGGCGGGCCGATGCCCAGCTTGGCCTCGGGGAACAGCTCCTGCACGGCCTGCGCCATGACGTGCGCGGTGGAGTGGCGCAGGATGTCGAGGCCGTCCGGGGAGGAGATCTCCACGGGCTCGACGGTCTCGCCGTCCTTCACCTCGTACGCGAGGTCCTTCAGCTCACCTGCGATGCGCGCGGCGACGATGGTGCGCTCGCCGGCGAAGAGCTCTGCCGCCGTAGTGCCCGTGGCCACCACGCGCTCGTCCCGCTCGGAATCGCGTTGGATGAACACACGGACGTCTGACACCGGTCTCTCCTGACTCAGGGGGTGCGCGAGCGAACACTGCGCGCCTGAATCGTACCGAGCGGATGGGCTGCGCCGCTAAACGGTTAGGGCCGGCCCCCGCCGGGCCTTGCGGACACGGCCTGACCGGGCCTGCGGGTCGGAGTCCCCCACCCGCCCTTCGCCCGTTCCCCGGGGCCGCGCAGCGGCACATCCAGCCCGTCCGGCGTTTGAGGACCGGGTCCGGGCAGAGCCCGGGGAACGGCGGAAGGGCGGGTAGGGGACAACTCCGCGCAGCGTTCCGGGGGCGCCGACGCGTCAGTCGTCCGACGGCAGGGCGTCCCCCGCGTCGAGGGACTCGTCCAGGGACTTCATCAGCCGGTCCCGCTCGACCTCGTCCAGCGGGACCGGACGGACATCCGCGGCGTCCGTCAGGCGGCGGAAGCCGCCCCGGCGCTGCAGGCGGCCGCTGACCCGGATCGGCAGTCCGACCAGGTGTGCGTGGCCCGCCACCCGGTACGACTCCTCGTCGAGCGCCACCCGGACGTACGGGATCTCCGCCCCGGCGAGGACCCGCAGCCGAACCGTGCCCCCGCCGCCGGGGGCCGAGCGGCGCATCCGGACCACCGCGCCCGCCACCCGGACCGGTACCGCCGGCTCGTCCCGCGTGTAGCGCGCGGCCGCCTCGCGGAGCACCGGGAGGTCGCCGGGCGAGAACTCCACCGGCTCCGGCCGGGCGGCGCATCCCGCCGGGACCCCCGCCGCCGGGGCCCACGCGAGGGCCACCCTGGCTCCCTCCGAGCCGTGGACCAGCGAGATGAGCGCCTCGGCCAGTTCCCGGCTGACTCCGGCCTCGACCGCCGCGTCGAAGGCTTCCATGCCGCCGGTGGCCCGCCGGTAGTCCACGGCCTCGCGGGCGGCGTGCAGCGCGTGGTGCAGCCGGGTCACGATGCCCCGGCCCCCGTCGACGGGGACGTACGCGGTCAGCCGCCGCCCGCCCGGGGCCGGCCCCACCAGGACCCCCTCCAGCGCCCGCTCCGCCTGGCCCCGGTGCCGGGCTCCGTAGTACCCGGCCCGCGCCCGGTCGGCCAGGGCCCCGGCGAGGAGCAGCTGCCGGGCGGCCGAGCGGAGCTGTTCCTGGACCGTCCAGTCGGCCTCGCCGTGGAGCCCGTACGCCCCTCGCGGGATCTCGCGGTCCCAGCGGATCTCGTCGCTCGGCACGCTGAGCCCGTACAGCACCTCGCGCGCCGACGGCAGTGCGCTGCGCGAGAGCGCGGTGAGCGCCTCTTCGAGCAGGTCCGCGCAGTCGGGGAAGGCCCGGCTCTCGGGGACGAGGAGGCTGGTGCCGCCGCTGCCCGTGGCGTGCGGGGCGGGCGGCGTCCAGCGCCCGTACCGTCCGGCGGCGCCGCCGCGGCGCAGCCAGCCGTGCCGGTGCAGCAGCGCGCCGAGCACGAGCGGGTCGATCTGCGCGGGATCGGGGGCGCCCGCGGCGAACTCCTGTGGGGAGAGCGGCTCCAGGTGCGGTGACTGCCAGTTCATCAGGGTGTCCCTCCCGACCCGACCCGGGTCATGATCTCGCAGAGCGCCCGGTCGTCGAAGATCCGCGTGGTCGGGATCCGTACGGTGGTCCGGCGCCGGCCGGTCACGGGGTGTCCGGCGAGATTGGTCCAGTAGCAGCAGTGCCGCAGGTCGAGCCGGTCGTGTCCGGCGCTCAGCCATTGGTCGCGTTCCCGCGGGACGAGCATCACGACGAGGATCTTGTGCACGGCGACCGGGCTGCGGGCCAGCTTCACCAGGTGCTCGTTGTCGAGGGTGAAGCCGAAGGTGGGCCCGGCCGGTCTGGGCGGTATCTGGTAGGTCGCCTTGAGCTGGACCTTGATGGTCACCTCGTCGTCGATGACGTGCTCGGGGGCGCCGTGGCTGACGTGCCAGTCGATGCCGTTGTCGGGAAAGGGCTGGGACAGCGAGCAGCCCGCCGCGGCGACGACGGCGTGCAGGTATCCCACCTGGAGGGTCTCCATGCAGGCGGTGGTGGCGAGCGTGCCGCGCAGCGGTCCGCTCCGCGGGTCGGTCCGCGGATCGATCTGCCCCGCGAGCACCCCGCCCGGTTCGGGCTGCGCGAGCGCCATGGCCGGCTCCCCATGCCTTCCGGGCTGTCCCGTTCGCACGCGGCCGTGCCGGGCCGCGTCAGGTACGTGTCAGGGTGTCGGGGTTGACGACCGGTCATGTGTGCGGTCCCCCAGTTGAGTTGTCTCCGCAGTCGGCGGCCCGCAAACGGCGTACGGGGCAAAGAGCCCGGGTATCACCGTTTCGGGCAAGGGTGGCGGGGCCTGGGGCGCGGTGCCCGGGAGGGGCCATCTGCCGACGGGTGACGAGGAGTTCGCCATGACACGCTGGTATGAGGGCCCGCTGGCCGCATTCGACACGGAGACGACCGGGGTGGACGTGGAACGGGACCGGATCGTGTCCGCCGCGCTCATCGTGCAGGAGTGCGCGGGCGGCCGGATCCGCTCGACGCGCTGGCTGGTCAATCCCGGCATCCCGGTACCTCCGGGGGCCACGGAAGTGCACGGTCTGACCGATGAGCACCTCCAGCGCAACGGGCGGTGGCCCGCGCCGGTGGTGGAGGAGATAGCCCGCGCGCTCGGGGAGCAGCAGGTGGCGGGGAGGCCGGTGGTGGTGATGAACGCGCCGTTCGACCTGACGCTGCTGGACCGGGAGTTGCGCCGGCACCGGGCGTCCTCACTGTCCCGGTACCTGGACAACCGACCGCTGACGGTGCTGGATCCGCGGGTGCTGGACAAGCATCTGGACCGCTACCGCAAGGGGCGCCGGACGCTGACGGATCTGTGCGCGCACTACGGGATAGAGCTGGAGGGGGCCCATGACGCGGGCGCGGACGCGCTGGCGTCCCTGGAGCTCGTACGGGCCGTGGGGCGCCGGTTCGCGGGCCGGCTGGAGCGGCTGTCGCCGGCGGAGCTGCACACGCTCCAGCAGGTGTGGCACGCGGCGCAGGCGCGGGGGCTCCAGGCGTGGTTCGCCCGGCAGGGCACTCCGGAGTCGGTGGATCCGCACTGGCCGCTGCGGCCGGAGCTGCCCGCGGCGGCGTGAGGACCCGCACGGAGGGGCCCCGTACATGGCACGGAGGGGCCCGTACATGCGGAAGGCCGGTCCGTCATAAGACGGACCGGCCTGTCCCGGTGGGCGATACTGGGATCGAACCAGTGACCCCTTCGGTGTGAACGAAGTGCTCTCCCGCTGAGCTAATCGCCCGGGAACGGTGTGAACAATACAGAAGGCCCGGGGCTGGTTCAAACCGCTTCCGGCTCGGCCGCCAGATGTGCGGCGAGTCCGCGCCGCCCGGCCCGCATCATCAGGGTGTGGTTGAGCCGGAACACCGGCCGCCCTGGGAAGGCGAGCACCCGCATGAGGGGGCGGCGCACCTCGACCTCCTGCTCGTACAGGGCCCGTGTGCCGCCGGACCGCGGTCGTACGGTCCAGCGCGCCCAGCCCTCCAGATCGCCGAGCAGGGCGACCTCCAGGATCCCGCGCACGGGGTCCCGCAGGAGTTCGGCCACGCCCACGCGCAGGGTGTACGGGAGGGCGGAGCGGATGAGGGCGGTGCCGCTGCTCCCGTCTCCGGCGGGGGCGACGGCCCGGATCTGGGGCCACCACAGGGGATAGGACTCGGGGCGTTCCAGGGCGGCGTAGACGCGGGCAGGTGCCGCGTCGAGGTCCCACACGCTGCGGAAGCGGTAACGGGTCCACCGGCCACCGGGGTTGGCGGGAGCGGCGCGGCTGCTGCCCGGCGCGCCGCTTCGGCTGCTTGGGTCCATGTCCCCAGTCTTGCGCGCGGCGGTGGCGCACACCCGGTACTCAGCAGGAACTCACCAGGAGATGAGTACGCGCACCCATGTCCTGACGGGGTGACGGGCGCCACACTCCGAACCATGGACAACCCCCTGCCGCCGGCCGAGGAGCTCGTGCTCATCGACCGCGAACTGATCCAACTCGACGCCCGGCGCCACTTCCTGCTCACGCGCCGGGCATGGCTGCTGGCCGCCCAGGCCCCCCATGCGTGGGGTTCGCAGGCCCGGCCGAAGGCGTCCGCGCAGACGCCGCAGGCCGCGCAGGCCACGGAGGCCTCGGCCCCGAGTGCGCAGAACGTGCTGCTGGTCCTGGGCGCGGTGCTGCTGGCCGTCGCGGCGCTGGCGTTCACGCTGGTCAGCTGGGGCTCCCTCGGGATCGCCGGGCGCAGCGCGGTGCTCACCGTGGTGACGGTGGTGGCGCTGGGCGCGCCGGTGGCGCTGCTGCGCCGGGGGCTGCGCTCGACCGCCGAGGCGGTGGCCGCCGTCGGCCTGCTGCTGACGGTGCTGGACGCGTACGCGCTGTACGCCGTCGGCATGCCGGAGGTGGACGGCACGGCGTACGCGGCGGGCGCGGCCGCGGTACTGGCCGCGGGCTGGGCCGCGTACGGCTGGATGCCCGCCGCGCGGGCGCTGCGGGCCCCCTTGCCGGCGGCGCTGCTGACGGCGCAGCTCCCGTTGCCGCTGGCGGCGCTGGCCGGCGGGGCGACGGGTCCGGAGCTGGGCTGGGCGCTGCTGGCGACGGCGGCCCTGGACGCGGGGCTCGCGCTGGTCCGTCCGGGGCGCTGGTCCTCCTGGGCGGGCGTGGCGGGCTCGGTGATGGCCGGGGCGGCGCTGCTGACGGGTCTGGCGGATTCGGTAGGGGCGGAGTCGGCCGGCGCGGCCCTGGCCCCGTCGGCGCTGCTGGCGGCTGTCGCCGTGCTGGCGCTGGCGGTGGCGTGGCGCACCTCCCGGATGGCGGTGGCGTTCGCGACGGCGGGCGCCCTCGCGGTGGTGGCCGCCCTGGGCGGCCTGGCGGCGCCGGAGCTGCGTCCGCCCTGGGCCGCGGTCGGGTACCTGGTCGTGGCCCTGGCCCTGCTGGGGGCGCTACGGGTCTCCGCGCTCCCGGAGCCGGTCCGGCGCGGCCTCGCCCTGGCCGGTGCGGGGGTGGCCGTCCTGGAGGCGGTCACCGCCCTGGCCTGGGTGGCGACGGTGCTGGTGGGCCGGCTTCGGGTGCTGGAGGAGGTCTGGTCGGTGACGACGCCGGCCGCGACTCCCGCCGCGGCGGCCGGGAACGGCCCGGGGCTCGCTCCGCTGGTGGCGCTGCTGCTGACCGCCGGGGCCGCGTGGTGGCTGGTCCGGGTGCTCCCGGGGCGCCGGGAGCCGGGGGTGGCCGCGGTGGTCCTGGGCTGGGCGGCGCTGTTCACGGCGCCCGTGGTGCTGGACCCGGCCCCGGGGGCGGTCTTCGCGGCCCAGGTCGCGGTGACGCTGGCGGCGG
This sequence comes from Streptomyces sp. NPDC059957, assembly GCF_042730015.1. Lineage (NCBI taxonomy): Bacteria > Bacillati > Actinomycetota > Actinomycetes > Kitasatosporales > Streptomycetaceae > Streptomyces > Streptomyces sp. NPDC059957. Next base: position 57,281 of record NZ_JBHWMB010000044.1, read on the forward strand.
GACTGCTCGCGCTGCGGTCCACGGCGGTGGCGGTCGCCTCCGCGAAGGCCGCCACGGCGGCGGACGGCACCCAGGCGGGCTCCGGGACCGCGCCCGCCGGCGGCGGCGTCCCCGCGGGCTCCGGGACCGCGGCGGGCGCCCCGCGCGGCTTCGCGGGGATGGCCGCGGGTGCCTGCGCGCTGGCGGGGGCCCTGAGCGTGTCCGTGGCGGCCCTGGACGGGCGACTGGCCACCTTCGGGGTGCTCGGCGTGCTGGGGGCCGCCTGCGCGGCGGGGGCGGCGTACCGGCCCGCTCCGGCGTGGGCCCGCGAGGGGGCGGCGGCGCTCGCCGTCGGGTACGCGGCACTGCTCGCGGTGGCCCTGGGCGCACTGCTGGAGCGGCCGGTGGCCTGGTGGGCGCCGCCCGTGCTGCTGGTCCCGGCGGCGGTGGCGGCGCTCGGGCCGCGGCTGGGCCCCGTACGGGTCCCGGCGGAGGCCGCGGCGGCCGCTTCCGGCCTCCTCGCGGTGGCTCTGGCCACCGGGGACGCTCCGGTGCTCGCACTGGTCCTGGCGCTGGCCGGGGTGGTGTGCGCGGCGGCGGCGGTGCGGCCCGAGCGCCGGTCGGCGGCGGGCTGGCCGGCCGGCGCGCTGTTCCTGGCCGCGACCTGGGTACGGCTCGCGGCTTCGGAGGTGACGATGCCCGAGGCGTACACCCTGCCGGTGACGGCGGCGGCGCTGGCCGTGGGGTTCCTGCGGCGGCGCCGTGACCCGCTGACCGGGTCCTGGACGGCGTACGGCCCGGGTCTGGCGGCGACCCTGCTGCCGAGCACCCTCGCGGTGTGGGGCGATCCGCACTGGCTGCGGCCGCTGCTGCTGGGGACGGCCGCGCTCGCGGTGACCCTGGCCGGTGCCCGCGGCCGGCTCCGGGCCCCGCTGCTGCTGGGCGGGGCGACGCTGGCGGCGGTGGCCCTGCACGAGCTGACCCCGTACGTGGTCCAGGTGGTGGACGCCCTGCCGCGCTGGCTGCCGCCGGCCCTGGCGGGGGTGCTGCTGCTGGTGGTGGGGGCCACCTACGAGAAGCGGCTGCGCGACGCCCGCCGACTGCGCGACGCCATCGGCCGACTGAGGTAACCCGGGGGCCCGGAACCGGGGCCGGACGGGTGAAAACGCCAGAGGCCCGGAGACTGTGAAAGTCTCCGGGCCTCTGGTCCGGGTGGGCGATACTGGGTTCGAACCAGTGACCCCTTCGGTGTGAACGAAGTGCTCTCCCACTGAGCTAATCGCCCGGACGCACCGCAAACATTACCGCATGTCAGCGGTGCTCTCCGCCATGGGCGGGCGGGCTCACTGGTCCTTGAGGTTCCACGGCAGGACGAGCCCGTACTTCCACAGGTAGAAGCCGATCAGGACGCCCGCGATCGCGAGCCCGACGCTGGTCAGGATGATGTTGCGGCGGCGGACCTTCGGGTCCAGGGCCTTCTGCGTGGCTTCGCTGACCTTGCGCTTGGTCCAGCGCAGCGCGAAGTGGGCCCAGGCGAATTCGGTGGCCCAGATCGCGAGGCCCGCGAAGATCGCCACCCAGCCCGGGCCGGGCAGCACCAGCATGGCGACGCCGGCGCCGACGACGGCGAGGCCGACGACGAAGACGCCGACCTGCCAGCTCAGGTGCAGGCCCCGGCGGGCCTTGATGAAGTCCGGCGCCTTGGAGACATGGAAGACCTTCGGCTCCCCTTCGGCAGCGGCGGACTCGTTGGCGGACTCGTTGGTCTCGCGGTCACTCCCCGTGTTCATGGAGTCGAATCTACCGGAGGTCCCAGCACACGTGAATGGTCGTTTGGATCCGCCGTCCGAGGGACCCAGAGGTCCGCAAAACGGTCAGAGGGGTTTACAACGGCACCGTAGGTGGCATGTCGATTTCGCCGACGTGCGAATCCCCGAGCGCACACTGAGCGAAAGGCCCTGGCGCTTATGAACACCACGGTCAGCTGCGAGCTGCACCTGCGCCTCGTTGTGTCGAGCGAGTCCTCACTGCCTGTTCCCGCGGGCCTGCGGTATGACACGGCCGATCCCTACGCCGTGCACGCCACCTTCCACACCGGCGCGGAGGAGACGGTCGAATGGGTATTCGCCCGCGACCTCCTCGCCGAGGGCCTTCACCGGCCCACCGGTACCGGCGACGTCCGTGTCTGGCCGTCCCGCAGTCACGGTCAGGGAGTCGTCTGCATCGCCCTGAGCTCACCGGAGGGAGAAGCGCTGCTCGAAGCACCCGCCCGAGCACTGGAGTCGTTCCTCAAGCGGACGGACGCCGCGGTTCCACCAGGAACCGAACACCGGCACTTCGACCTCGACAAGGAGCTCTCCCACATCCTGGCCGAATCCTGAGCCAGGCCCACAGAGGGAACCCTCCCCCGGCTGAGTCCGGGGGCCGCACGACACCGTCCGACTCGGGGCGACGGTGCACGGCGGACAACCACATACGGAAGTGCCGGCGCTGTTCACGCGGGAGCCATCCGCGCGGACGGCGCCGGTGCGCTTTGGGGGCGACCCGCTAGAGTCGGCCAGCGGCGGCGGCAGCAGACCGTCATCGCAGGCCCGGCCCTTCAGGGAGACCCCGTGCAGATCCCCCACGACACCCGTCGCGCGCTCGACGTCGTCGTCGCGCTGGTGAACACCTCTGCCGAGACGGAGCAGCCCGACGCGCTGGCGGACGTGAACGCGCTGCGCGAGTTCGTCCACGAGTACGCGATCAGCGACGTCGGCGAGCTCAGCGCCCGCGACCTCGCCGGCGTGCGCGCCGTGCGCGGCAAATTCGCCCAGGTCTTCGCGGCGCCGAACTCCCGCGTGGCCTCCGTACTGATCAACGAGCTGGTCGCGACGGCCGGGACCACCCCGCAGCTGACCAACCACGACGGCTACGACTGGCACGTGCACTACTTCGCCCCGGGCGCCTCGGTGGGCGACCACCTGGCGGCCGACGGCGGCATGGCGCTGGCCTTCATCGTGGTCTCGGGCGAGCAGGAGCGGCTGCGCCGCTGCGAGGCCCCGGACTGCCGGCGGGCCTTCGTCGACCTGTCCCGCAACCGCTCCCGGCGCTACTGCGACAGCCGTACCTGCGGGAACCGGCTGCACGTGGCGGCGTACCGGGCCCGGCGCAAATCGGAGCTGGGCACGGAGCCGGGCTCAGAGCAGGAAGAGATCGTGCACGGCGGCGACCAGCAGCAGGACGCCGATCACGCCTAGGAAGATCATCAGGGGTGGCTGGGAGAGCGCGAAGAGGCAGCCTCTCGGCTCCTCGGCGACGGGGACGGTGGCCGGCGCGGGAACGGCCGGCTCACCCGATGATGTGTCGAGCATGTCGGGGCGATGATGGCCCAGCGAACCCGCGCGCGCCGCTCAACACGCCAGACGGAACGCACGAGTTCACCGGATCCCGTCAGATCAGGCGGTTCCCGTACCAGATCGCCCCGACGTCATATGCCGTGCTTCTTGAGGATCGCCTCGATGTCGGAGAAGTCCTCGGCGGGGGCTGCGGCCGGCGTCGGCCGCGGGCGGGCGCCGTCACCCAGCGAGGGTGCGGAAGCGGCCGGTGCGACGGCCTCCTGGGCCGGGCGGCCCTTGGCGGCCTTGGGCCTCTTCTGCTTCCCCTCGCCCTCCCCCGCGCCCGCTCCGCGCCGCTCTATCGCGCGGGTGGTCGTGAAGAGCAGCCAGGCCAGTCCCAGCACGGCGAACCCGGCCCAGACGGTCGGCTTGAAGACGATTCCGGTCGCCCAGGCAACGACGCCGGTCATCACCAGGCCGACGGGCACCAGCGAGTACGCCGCGATCCGCGTGGCCGCGAGGAATCGCTTGCGGTAGGCGGTCAGCGCGGCGATGCCCAGGCCCGCCGCGGACACCGCGGAGCAAATGGTCTCGGCGAGCATGCGGGGCCTCCAAGGGCGGATCGGTCGGTCGTACCCGGCCGGCGGGCCGGGCGTTCTGTCCCCATCCATCCTGCACCGGCGACCCTCGCCCTGGCCACGGCCGGAGCCCCCGGCGGGCGGATCTCCGGGACATCTCCGGGTCCCGTCTCCTCCCGAGGTCCCGGTCCGTGCTCGTCCCGGCGGGCTGGGAGACTGTCCGCATGACCGATTCCGTGATCCTCGACGTCTGGTGCGAACTTCAGTGCCCGGACTGCCACAGCGCTCTGGACGACGTGCGCGCCCTGCGGGCCCGCTACGGCGACCGGCTGGACATCCGGCTGCGCCACTTCCCGCTGGAGAAGCACAAGCACGCCTTCGCCGCCGCGCAGGCAGCGGAGGAGGCCGCCGAGCAGGGCCAGGGCTGGCCGTACGTGGAGGCCGTACTGGCCCGGACCGCGGAGCTCGGCAAGGCCGGCGAGCCGGTACTCGTTGAAATCGCGCGCGAACTGGGTCTGGACGCCGAGGAGTTCGACACCGCCCTGATCGACGGCCGGCACATCCTGATCGTGGACGCCGACCAGGCCGAGGGCAAGGCGATCGGCGTGACCGGCACCCCGACGTACGTGATCGGCGGAGAGCGCCTCGACGGCGGCAAGAGCCAGGACGGCCTGCGCGAGCGCATCGAGGAGATCGCCGACCGTCTGCTCGCAGAGACGGCCTAGATGCAGAGACGGCCTAGATCAGGTCCTTGGCGTAGTTGACGTCGGTCGCCCGGTAGCCGAGGGACTCGTAGAGCCGCACGGCCGGGACGTTGTCGCTGAAGACGTGCAGCGCGAGCACCCGGTGACCGGCGGCCAGGGCGGTGCGCTCCGCGAGGAGCATCAGGTCCCGGCCGTGGCCACGGCCCCGGTGTTCCTCGGCGACCGCGACGTCGTAGACGTACGAATCCCCGCGGTTCGGCGCGACCCATACGGTGCCGACGGGGACGCCGGCCGCCTCCAGTACGGAGATGCTGATGCCCGGGGTCGCCAGGCCCAGGGGCAGCATGGCCGCGTGGTCGTTCTCCGACTTCGTGTGCGCGGCGGCGGCCGACATGCCGCGGCTGATCCAGTTCTGCGCGTACTCCTCCCGGGCCGCCGCGAGCCAGGCCTCGAACTCGGCCTCCGTCATCGGGCGGCCCGCGACCCCCTCGGAGAGGGCGGGCGGCTCGGCCGGGAGTTCCTTGGCCATGTTGCGGCTGTACTCGGCGTACCCGAGGGCGGCGGCCAGGCGCAGGCCGCCCGCCGACCCGGCCGGGACCGACACGCGGACCCGCCGGCAGCCCCAGCCGCGCAGTACTTCCTCGGCGGCGAGCGCGGCGACCGTGGCGCGGCCGCGCCGGCGGTCGGGCTCCTCGACGGCGAGTTCGCGGATCTCGGCGACCGTCGGCCCGAAGGGGGTGTCGGCGGCGAGCAGCAGGGCGCCGACGCGCCTGCTGTTGACGCGGATCTCGTACGGGCGCGAGCGCGCCCCGCCGGTGCTCTGCTGAAGCGGCCCGCTCGGCCGCAGGGTGGTGGTCATCAATCGAGTTCTACCCGCCCTGCGGCCCGATGGACAGCAAAATACGGCCGGTCCCGGTCAGGAGCGGGGGTCGGTGTCCTCGGCGGAGCGGGCGTCGAAGATCCGCATGGCCTCGGCGGTGACGGGCCCGGGGCCGGAGCCCAGCTCGCGCCCGTCGATCCGTACGACGGCCTGGACGTCGCGCAGGGAGGAGGTCAGGAAGACCTCCTCCGCCTGCTCCAGCGCTTCGAAGGGCAGGTCGGTCTCCTTGGCCCCGCACCATTCGGCGACGAGGGCCCGGGTGATGCCGGCGAGGCAGCCGGAGGCCACCGGCGGGGTGTGCAACTGCCCGTCGAGGACGACGAACACATTGGAGCCGGTGCCCTCGCAGAGCCGCCCGACGGTGTTGGCGAAGAGGGCCTCGGAGGCGCCCGCCCGGTGGGCGGCGGCGAGCGCGACCACGTTCTCGGCGTACGAGGTGGTCTTCAGGCCGGCCACGGCGGAGCGCTCGTTGCGCACCCACGGCACGGTGACCACGGCGGTGGTGTCGGGGCGGCGGGTGGCCCCGGCGAGGGCGACGATCAGCGTGGGGCCCGCCTCGCCGCGGTCGGAGCCGAGCGGGGAGACGCCCCCGGTGTAGGTGACCCGCAGCCGGCCGAGCGGCAGTGCGTTGGCCTCCAGCACGGCGGCGCAGGCGCGGCGCACCTCGTCCAGGTCGGGGTCCGGCAGGCCGAGGCCGCGGGCCGAGCGGGTCAGCCGCTCCAGGTGCCGGGTGAGTGCGAAGGTCGTCCCGCGCTCCGCCTTGAGCGTCTCGAAGACCCCGTCGCCGACGGTGAGGCCGTGGTCGAACACGGACACCTTCGCTTCGTCCGCGTCCCGCAGTGCTCCGTCGAGCCAGATCCTCACCGTACGGTCCTCCCGCTTTCGTCCGTCTGTGCGTCGATCGTGCCGATCGAGCCGATCGCCCCGCCCGCGCCGGTGGCACCGGTCGCACCGGTCTCACCGGTCGCGTTCGCTTCGATCACTCCCGACGCTACCCGCAGCAGCCGTGCGGCCTTCAGCTCGGTCTCCGCCCACTCGCGGTCGGGGTCGGAACCCCAGGTGATCCCGGCGCCGGTTCCGAAGAGCAGCCGGGGGCCGCCGGGCGCCGTGCGGTCGATCCAGAAGGTCCGGATGCCGACGGCGAGCTCGGCCGTGCCCCGGTCGGCGTCGACCCAGCCGATGCCCCCGCAGTAGGGGCCGCGCGGGGCGGTCTCCAGGGCCTCGATGATCCGCAGGGCCGAGGATTTGGGGGCTCCGGTGACGGAGCCGGGCGGGAAGGTCGCGGCGAACAGCTCGGGCCATCCGGCGCCGTCGGCGAGTTCCCCGGCGACGGTGGACACGAGGTGGACGAGGCCCGGGTGCTCTTCGAGCGCACACAGTTCGGGGACGGTCACGGTGCCGGTGGCGCAGACCCGGCCGAGGTCGTTGCGTACGAGGTCCACGATCATCACGTTCTCGGCGTGGTCCTTGGGCAGCAGATCGGCGGCGGTGCGGCCGGTGCCCTTGATCGGACCGGACTCGACGCGGCGGCCGCTGCGGCGCAGGTAGAGCTCGGGGGACGCGGTGGCGATCTCGACGCCGTGGGCCGGCAGCCGAATCGTTCCTGCATACGGGGCCGGGTTGCCGCGCGCGAGCAGCGCCGTCAAGGCGTCGACATCGGCGCCCGCCGGATCGGGAAGCGGCGCGGACATCACGCGGCAGAGGTTGGCCTGGTAGACCTCCCCCGCCTCGATGTGCTCGCGGATGCGGCGTACGCCGGCGGTGTACGCGGCGCGGTCGAGTGAAGAGGTCCACTCGTCGGCATCGGGGCCGCGCCAGGCCCCGGGGACGGGGACCGGCACCGGGTCGGGGCGTATGTCCCCGAAGCGCGCGCAGACGAGACGGCCTTCGAAATCGGCCGTCACCGCCCAGAAGCCGGTGGAGTCGAGGGCACCAGGATCGCTGGTGACATCTCGAAGATCGGTCGCGAGAAGGCCGCCGAAGCGGGCGAGGGGAGGCAGGTCGTGCACGGCTGCGAGTCTATGACCGGTGACGCCCGGGCGCCGATGAGGCGTCTGCCGGGTGACCGGCGGTGATCGGGCGGCAGCACGCTGCGGAAACGCGTTTTTGAGCTGGCCCGGGAATCCGCTAGAGTTCAACACGTCGCCAGGGAGCGAAGGGGGAAAACCCCGGAGCGAACACGGTGACCTGCGGACGTAGCTCAGTTGGTAGAGCACCACCTTGCCAAGGTGGATGTCGCGAGTTCGAGTCTCGTCGTCCGCTCAAAGGTGGGGGATCATCTTCCCGAGGACCCCCTGCTTGCTCCATGGTGGAGTGGCCGAGAGGCGAGGCAACGGCCTGCAAAGCCGTCTACACGGGTTCAAATCCCGTCTCCACCTCCAAGGACGATTAGCTCAGCGGGAGAGCGCTTCCCTGACACGGAAGAGGTCACTGGTTCAATCCCAGTATCGTCCACTGGTCCGCAAGGATCCCCGCGCGATTAGCTCAGCGGGAGAGCGCTTCCCTGACACGGAAGAGGTCACTGGTTCAATCCCAGTATCGCGCACGCAGTATGATTCACACCTGCCACCTGCGGTGCTCGCACCGCGCATGTGGCCCCGCGCGATTAGCTCAGCGGGAGAGCGCTTCCCTGACACGGAAGAGGTCACTGGTTCAATCCCAGTATCGCGCACCAGTTGTCCGGAAGCCCCGGCCGTTCACACGGCCGGGGCTTTCGCGTGTGTGGCCCTACGGCTCAGGAGGAGAAGAGCATCCGGCCGAAGCCGCCCTTGCGGTGGCCGTGGCCGTGACCGTGGCCGTGGCCGCCGTGCTGCGGGGCGCCCCAAGCGGGCGCGGGGGCGGCGTGCTGCTGCGGGTACGCGGCGGGGGCCGGGGCCGGCGGGGCGGCCGGGGGCGGGACCTGGCCGTACTGCTGGGTGTACTGGGACTCCAGACGGGTCAGCGCCTCGAGCTCTCCGTAGTCGAGGAAGATGCCGCGGCAACCGCTGCACTGCTCTATCTGGACACCGTTGCGGTTGTACGTGTGCATCATCGCGTGACACTTCGGACACTGCATGACCGGATCAACTCCTCGCCGTTCGCGTCGACACCGGATGCGTACCCGGTGGCGTGCTGCTCACCCTACGACGGAGCCTTCGGCTCCAAGTCGGGCGGGAGGGAGGCAATTCGGGCACAGGCTTCCACCATCAGCCGCTCCATGTCGTCGAGTCGGCGCCGCTCGCGGGCCGCCTTGGCGAGGGCCAGCGCGGCCGTCTGTACGGTGAGCGCCCGGGCGGCGAGGTCGAGTTCCGGCCAGGGGTCGCTGCCGGGCGCACCGGCCGCGGGGCCGCCGGCGCCGCGGTAGGCGTCGAGGAAGCGCAGCCAGGTCTGCGCGTCCAGCAGTCCGGCGGCGTACCAGGCCGCGGGCCGGGCGAGGTCCCAGGCCGGCGTACCGAGTCCCAGGTCGTCCACGTCGATCAGCCGCCATCCCCCTGCCGGGCTCCGGACCAGCTGCCCGAGGTGCAGGTCGCCGTGGCAGAGCGCCCCGCCGGACGGCGCCGGCCCTTCCCCCCGGGCCCACCCGGGGAGCGTGGCCGCGGCGACCCGTACGAGCCGCGCCAGCTCCGCGGCGTCGGCGTCCGCGCCTGCCGTCCCGGCCTGGAGGGCCTGCCCGGCCGGGATGGACACGACGGCGCGGCGGCCTCGGCCGGCGGACGGTGCGACGGGGAGGGCCACAGCCACCTCGGCCCGGGTCGCCCTGCCACTGGAGCCGTGGTCACGGCCCTGACCCTGGTCGGCGGGGTGTCCCCCGGCCGGGCGCCCCCGTGGCGCGCCGCCCGGGTCGCCGGCCTCCGGGCCCGCGGGCCCGGAGCGTCCCGACACCGAGCGCGGCGCGGCGACCGGCACCGCGGGCGGGTGCGCCGCGTCGAGGCGGCGGAGGGCGCGGGCGAGTTTCGCCGGGCCGCGCATCGGGGGGAGCGGGTACGGCAGGTGGTGGAGCGGGGTCCGGTGCAGGGCGGCCAGCAGCTCGGCGGCCGGCTCCCAGGGGGCCTCCTCGGGACGGTCCGGAGCGACCGGAGCGCCGTAGGGCCACAGGGAGACGGGCCGGGATCCGACCAGGCCGAGCCCGGTACGCAGCGGGGGCAGCAGCACTCCGGCCAGCGCGGGGTTCCCGGCCACGCGGATCCGTACCGCCAGGGCGTCGGGATCGCTGTCGCCCGCGTGCGCCTTGGCCACGACGTCCCCGCAGCGGACCACGGTGCCGTCGTCGCGGTCCGCGAGGAGTACGTACTCCGCCGCGCCCGCGTACGCGGCGAGCTCGGCCGCGCTCACTCGCTCCAGCGGAACCACGCCTCGGCTCTCCCCGTGCTTGTGCACCCCGGGCGGGTGCTCCTCGGGTCGAGAGTACGCAGCACGGGGCCGGGCGGCAGTCGTGGCGCCGCCGTCCGGGCACCACCCACCGGCCATCGCCGGACGGAGTCCGGCGCAGCGGCCCGGAGGCCCGGGAAGCGCGCCGGCGCCGAGCGGCGCGAGGGGCGCGAGGGGCGCGTCGAAGGGGGCGTGCGCAGGCATGAAAAAGGGTGCTGCGCGTCCGGCTCCCCAGCCGTACGCGCAGCACCCTTCACCTGCCGTCCGTCGACCGCTCCCCCGTCCCCACGGGGTTCGGCCGGTGACAGTCCCGGCCCAGGCCGCTCTCCTGGGCCCGGGGCGCCGCTCAGCGCCCCAGCATCACGCTTACGGACGACGCCTGTGCCACCACCTGGTCGAAGCCTCCGAAGAGGAAGAGCAGGACGGCGGCCAGGGGGAGCACCATGGCCGCGGCCACCAGTGGATGGCGACGACCGGACTCATGGCCGTTGAACGCGAATGCCTTGCGTCCCTGCCGTGCGATGTCCGCCATGGTCCTCTCCCTGTCGTTTGGCAGCGGCGGGTTTATGACCTCGGGGGACGAGTGCTCTCCACCCGCCGCTTGTCTTCAACACTAGGTGCGGGGAAGGCTCCTGGCCTCATGCCTTCGTACCCATTGCCTGGCCTCCAGGAGGATGAGGAGTCCGCCTCCGGTGTACTCCCCTGGGTGGAGACCGGTCCCCCGCTCTGAGGGTCTTCCCGGAGGGGATGACCGGAGCGTGGTGACTTCGCTCACTTCCGTCACTCACCGCACACGTCCGGCCGCCGACCAGGCACTCCCAAGATCAACCGGCCGGGCCCGGCCGCCCCCGCGGCCTCCACTCCCCCACCGCTCCTCCCCGAACCCCAATTCCCTTGACCCCGGCCCGGCTTGACCGGGGCACCCCGCTCCGCACATGCGTCCTACCGGTGGTCCGGTGATTCCCCAAGTGGACTGCCCCGTACTGACAATCGAATCCCCCGGCGAGGGCGCGGCCTCTGAGCGCGCATGCCGGATGGTCCGTAAGCTGTGCCACGTCAACAGGACGACCGGTCAGCGGGGTGGACATGGCGATGATGCGGCTCCGGCGCGAGGACCCGCGTGTCGTCGGCTCGTTCAGGCTGCACCGGCGCCTCGGCGCCGGCGGCATGGGCGTCGTCTATCTGGGCTCCGACCGGCGCGGACAGCGCGTCGCGCTCAAGGTGATCCGCCCGGACCTCGCCGAGGACCAGGAGTTCCGCTCGCGCTTCGCACGCGAGGTCTCCGCCGCCCGGCGGATCCGCGGCGGGTGCACCGCGCGCCTGGTGGCCGCGGACCTGGAGGCGGAGCGCCCCTGGTTCGCCACGCAGTACGTGCCCGGCCCCTCCCTGCACGACAAGGTGGCCGAGGAAGGCCCCCTGACGGCCGCCGCCATCGCCGCCATCGGCGCCGCGCTCTCCGAGGGACTGGTCGCCGTACACGAGGCCGGGGTGGTCCACCGCGACCTCAAGCCCTCGAACATCCTGCTGTCGCCCAAGGGCCCCCGCATCATCGACTTCGGCATCGCCTGGGCCACCGGCGCCAGCACCCTCACCCACGTGGGAACGGCCGTCGGCTCCCCCGGCTTTCTGGCGCCCGAGCAGGTGCGCGGCGCCGCCGTCACCCCTGCCACGGACGTCTTCTCCCTCGGCGCCACCCTCGCCTACGCGGCCACCGCCGACTCGCCCTTCGGGCACGGCAGTTCCGAGGTCATGCTCTACCGCGTGGTGCACGAGGAGCCCCACCTCCAGGGTGTTCCGGACGCGCTCGCGCCCCTCGTACGGGCCTGCCTGGCGAAGGATCCCGACGAGCGGCCGACCACGCTCCAGTTGTCGATGCGGCTCAAGGAGATCGCGGCCCGCGAGGCGCACGGCATGGGCGACAGCCGCCCGCCGGCGCAGCGGGTACGGACCGAGCGGCCGACCGGGCGCCTGCCCGAGGGCTACGTCGAGGACAGCGCGGGGTACGCCGAACAGCGCACGGAGCGCCGCACGGCCGGTACTCCCCTGCCGGGACGTCCGGGCACGGGAACCGGAGCGGGCCAGGGGAAGGCGCCGGCCAAGGGTCAGGGACCGCGCGGCGGGCCGGACTCGCGGCCCTCCTCGGCCCGGGGCACCGGCTCTCGGGGCACCGGCTCGCGGGGCCCCGGCTCCACCGCCGGGCGTACGGGCGGCCGCCCGGCTCCCCGTACGACGGGCACGGGGCGGCGGCCGTCGCGGCCGGACCCCAAGCTGATGCGCCAGCGCCTGATCGTCTTCGTCGTGGTGACGCTGCTCGTGGCACTGGGCATCGCGCTGGCCCAGAAGCTCTAGCCGGAAGCTCCGGCCGGGAGCTTCCGGTCCCCCTGCGGGTTTACGGGCGGCCGCCGGCCACCGCGTAGAAGGCGACGGCCGCGGCCGCGCCCACGTTCAGCGAGTCCACCCCGTGCGCCATCGGGATCCGTACCCACTCGTCGGCCGCGACCAGCGCCTGCGTCGACAGCCCGTCGCCCTCCGCACCGAGCATCAGCGCTACCCGCTCCAGGTCCCCGGGAGCCGCCACGTCGATCGGCGAGGCCTTCTGGTGCGGGGTGAGGGCGAGCAGCTTGAAGCCTGCCTCGCGCACCGAGTCCAGGCCCTTGGGCCAGGACTCCAGCCGGGCGTACGGGACGGAGAACACCGCGCCCATGGAGACCTTCACGGAGCGCCGGTACAGCGGGTCCGCGCAGTCGGGCGAGAGCAGTACCGCGTCCATGCCGAGGGCGGCCGCGCTGCGGAAGATGGCGCCGATGTTGGTGTGGTCGTTGACCGCTTCCATGATGACCACGCGCCGGGTGCTGGCGAGCAGCTCCTCGGCCGTGGGCAGCGGCTTGCGCTGCATGGAGGCGAGGGCGCCACGGTGCACGTGGTAGCCGGTGACGCGCTCGGCGAGCTCCGGGCTGACGGCGTAGACCGGGGCCGGGAGCTCGTCGATGACGTCGCGCATGACGTCGACCCACTTGGCGGACAGCAGCATCGAGCGCATCTCGTACCCGGCGTCCTTGGCGCGTCTGATCACCTTCTCGCCTTCGGCGATGAAGAGACCTTCCGCGGGCTCGCGCCTGCGCCGGAGTTCTACGTCGGTCAGGCCCGTGTAGTCGCGCAGGCGCGGGTCGTCGGGGTCCTCGACGGTGATGAGATCAGCCACAGGGTGATACTGCCTTGTCCTGGGTGCGGTGCCAACGGCTCTGCGGGGTTGCGGGATTGCGGAGTGTCACTCGGCCGCGGGCCGGTGGACCTTCACCACGTCGCCGATCACGATGACGGCGGGCGGCCGCACCTCCTGGGCCTTCACGGTCTCGCCGACGGTCGCCAGGGTGGCGTCCACGCGGCGCTGGGAGGCGGTGGTGCCCTCCTGGATGACGGCGACCGCGGTGTCGGCGGGGCGGCCGTGGCGCACCAGCGCCTCGGCGATCAGGCCGATCTTGTCGACGCCCATGAGGATGACGAGGGTGCCGGTGAGCTTGGCCAGCGAGGCCCAGTCCACCAGGGAGCGCGGGTCGTCGGGGCCGACGTGGCCGCTGACCACGGTGAACTCGTGGGCCACGCCCCGGTGGGTGACCGGGATGCCGGCGGCGCCGGGCACTGAGATGGAGCTGGAGATGCCGGGCACGACGGTGCAGGGGATGCCCGCCTCGGCGAGGGCCTGGAGCTCCTCCATGCCGCGTCCGAAGACGTACGGGTCCCCGCCCTTGAGCCGCACCACGGCCTTGCCGGCCTTGGCGTGCGTGATGAGGGCGTCGTTGATGGCTTCCTGGGCCATGAAACGGCCGTACGGGATCTTCGCGGCGTCGATGACCTCGACGTGCGGCGGGAGCTCGTCGAGGAGGTCGCGGGGGCCCAGCCGGTCGGCGATGACCACGTCGGCCTCGGCGAGCAGGCGCCGGCCGCGGACCGTGATCAGGTCCGGGTCTCCGGGGCCGCCGCCGACCAGGGACACGCCGGGGGTGTGCGGGCGGGCGGCGGTCAGGGAGCCGTCCCGCAGCCCCTCGACGACCGCGTCGCGGACGGCTGCGGAGCGGCGGGGGTCGTTGCCGCTCAGCACGGCGACGGTGACGCCCTCCACCCGGCCGGTGGCCGGGGTCCAGGCGCTCGCGGCCTCGGCGTCGTCGGCGCGGACGCACCAGATCCGCTCGCGCTCGGCTTCGGCGGAGGCGGTGTCGTTGGCGGCACGGTCCCGGGTGGCGACCAGGGCGTACCAGGCGCCGGCCAGGTCGCCGTCCTCGTAGCGGCGGCGCTCCCAGCGGATCTCGCCCGTCTCCGCCATGGCGTCCACGGAGGGGGTGGCGGAGGGCGAGATCAGAACGATGTCGGCGCCGGCGGCGATGAGCGCGGGCAGCCGACGCTGGGCGACCTGGCCACCGCCGATCACGACGACGCGGCGGCCCGTGAGGCGGAGTCCGACGGGGTAGGCGGGGTGTGCCGGGTGTCCCATGGCGGTTGCGGCTCCTGATGCGGCGGTGACGGCGGGCCGCTGCGTCGCTGGAGCGGCTGATCGGACGGTGACGTGCGGTGGCCCGTCCGGGGTCCACGATACGACCCGCCTGCGCGGTGGTCGCCTCGGGGGCGGCTGGCCGGGCCGGGCGGTGCCCCCGGCTCCGCCCCAGGCCACGGGGCTCCCGCCCATGATCACCCGGCCGGGCCTGCTCCGACGCGGCTCCCGCCGGGGGCTACGTCGGCCTACAGGGCTCCTGCCAGGGGACTGCCCCGGCCGACAGGGCTCCTGCCAGGTGTGGCTGCGTGGGCCGACGCGGCTCCTGCCGGGAGTGGCTGCGGAGGCCGACGGGGTCGTCCGGGCCCTGCGGGGCATTCCCCACCCCGCCCCTTCCCGAAACCGGGGCTGCGCCCCGGACCCCTTCGGGGGCTCCGCCCCCGGACCCCCGCTCCTCAAACGCCGGAGGGGCTGATCTGGTACCGGAGGGGCTGGATTTGGTACGGGAGGGTCTGGGGTGGGTACCGGAGGGGCTGGATACCTGCCGGGGACGTTGCCGGGGACGGTGACGGGGGCTGGGGCGGTGACGGGGACGGGGTGGGGTGTCGTCCGGGACGTAAAACGTGATGTGTTGGCGCGAAACAAGGC